>NZ_DBHHPX010000002.1:0-110288 GCF_057241865.1 Tractidigestivibacter sp. | reverse complement strand
AAGAGGGCCCCCGCGCGTCGCGCGGGGGCCCTCCCCTGGCGGAAACGCCCCCTGCCGGCCGGCGACGACCTGGTCTCCCACGGGCTCTCCCCGCAGTACGCTCGGCGCTCGGGGGCTTAACTTCCGGGTTCGGGATGGGACCGGGTGTGCCCCCCCTGCCATGGCCGCCGGCCGGCACGGGGCGTTTCGCCTCCGGGGGGAGCCCGTGCCGGGCCCTCAGGGCCGCACAGCGCGCGCAGGCGTGCTCTCCGGCGGACCGCCCTGCGAGGGGCAATGCGGAGGAGCTCGGCCGATTAGTGCCGCTCGGCTGAGGCGGTCGCCCGCCTTGCACCTGCGGCCTATCGAACTCGTGGTCTACGAGTGGCCTTACCGAAGGGAGATCTCATCTCGGGACGGGCTTCCCGCTTAGATGCCTTCAGCGGTTATCCCGACCGGACTCGGCTACCGGGCAGTGCCATTGGTTGACAACCCGCGCACCGGAGGTCCGTCCACCCCGGTCCTCTCGTACTGGGGGCAGCCTCCCTCAGATCTCCTGCGCCCGCAGAGGATAGGGACCGAACTGTCTCACGACGTTCTGAACCCAGCTCGCGTACCGCTTTGAATGGCGAACAGCCATACCCTTGGGACCTGCTCCAGCCCCAGGATGCGATGAGCCGACATCGAGGTGCCAAACCTTCCCGTCGATGTGGACTCTTGGGGAAGATCAGCCTGTTATCCCCGGAGTACCTTTTATCCGTTGAGCGACGGCCGTCCCACGCCGGGCCGCCGGATCACTAGAGCCTGGTTTCCCACCTGCTCGACCTGTCCGTCTCGCAGTCAGGCCTGCTTGCGCTCTTGCACTCTCGCGGGCGGTTGCCGACCGCCCAGAGCAGACCTTCGCGCGCCTCCGTTACTCTTTGGGAGGCGACCGCCCCAGTCAAACTACCCACCTGGCACGGTCCCCGCGCCGGCTCACGGCCGCGGGTTAGGACGCCAGCTCGTCGGGGGTGGTATTCCAAGGGCGACTCCCCCGGGACTGGCGTCCCGGGCTCACGGTCTCCCACCTATCCTCTACGCGACGGACCGGCGGCCAATGCCAAGCTGCAGTAAAGGTTCACGGGGTCTCTCCGTCCTTCTGCGGGTAAGTCGCATCTTCACGACTAGTGCAATTTCGCCGGGGCCATGGTTGAGACAGCGTCCAAGTCGTTGCGCCTTTCGTGCAGGTCGGAACTTACCCGACAAGGAATTTCGCTACCTTAGGACCGTTATAGTTACGGCCGCCGTTTACCGGGGCTTGGATTCGCCGCTTCGCCGGAGCTGACGGCTCCTCGTGACCTTCCGGCACCGGGCAGGCGTCAGACCCTATGCGTCGCCTTACGGCTTCGGCAGGGTCCTGTGTTTTTGGTAAACAGTCGCTTGGACCGTTCCGCTGCGGCCGCCCCGGGCTCCGGGAGCCGGTCCCATCACCCGAGGCGGCACCCCTTCTCCCGAAGTTACGGGGTGGTTTTGCCGAGTTCCTTAACCATGGTTCTCCCGATCGCCTTGGTATTCTCTACCCACCCACCTGTGTCGGTCTGCGGTACGGGCCCCGGGCGGCTGCCTAGGGGTTTTTCTCGGGAGCATGGGCTCACTCGCTTCGCTCGGTCGCTTCGTCCGGCGCCTCGGGCACCCGGCACCCGCGCTTCGCCGGGTGCCGCCCTACGCGCCATCGCGGGGACGTCCAGAACCCCGCCGAGCTACCCTCCTCCGTCGCCCCATCGGTCGTAGCGCCACCACGGGGGTGCAGGAATGTCGGCCTGCTGTGCGTCGGCTACGCCTCCCGGCCTCGCCTTAGCCCCCGACTGACCCTGGGAGGACTAGCCTCGCCCAGGAAACCTTGGGTTCACGGCGGCGGCGTTTCGCCACGCCGCTCTCGCTACTCATGCCAGCATCCTCACTCCCGGCGGGTCCACCGGGCGTCGTCGCCCGGCTTCGCCCCCGACGGGAAGCTCCCCTACCGCCGGACTCGGTCCGGCCCGCCGCTTCGGCGCCGTGCTTAGCCCCGTGTATTGTCGGCGCGTGTCCACTCGACCAGTGAGCTGTTACGCACTCTTCGAATGGGTGGCTGCCTCTGAGCCAACATCCTGGTTGTCTGGGCAGACGCACATCCTTTGCCACTCGGCACGGACTTGGGGGCCTTGGCGGGCGGTCTGGGCTGTTTCCCTCTCGAGCGCGCGGCTTAGCCCACGCGCTCTGACTCCCGGGCTCCGGGCCCTGGGTATTCGGAGTTCGGTTGGCTTTGGCAGGCGGTGAGGCCCCCGCGGCCATCCGGTGCTCTACCCCCCAGGGTGAGCGCCCGAGGCTAGCCCTAAAGCTATTTCGGGGAGAACGAGATATCTCCGGGTCTGATAGGCCTTTCACCCCTACCCGCGGGTCATCCCCCCAGTTTTCAACCTAGGTGGGTTCGGCCCTCCACGGGGTCTTACCCCCGCTTCAGCCTGCCCGTGGGTAGCTCACCCGGCTTCGCGTCTGCGGCGCGCGACTGCTCGCCCTGTTCGGACTCGCTCTCGCTACGGCTCGCTTCGCGGCTTGGCCTCGCCGCGCACCGCAACTCGCTGGCTCATTCTACAAAAGGCACGCCGTCACGGCCGCGAGCGGCCGCTCCGACTGCTTGTGGGCACGCGGTTTCAGGTGCTGTTTCACTCCCCTCCCGGGGTGCTTTTCACCTTTCCCTCGCGGTACTGGTCCACTATCGGTCACAGGAGAGTGTTCAGGCTTGGAGGGTGGTCCCCCCGGCTTCCCACCGGGTCTCACGTGCCCGGCGGTACTCGGGTGCCCACCGGCAGGGCGCGGGGCTTCGCGTACGGGGCTGTGACCCTGTCTCGCCGGCCCTCCCAGGCCGTTCCGCTGCCTCTCGCCTTTCTGACTGCCGTGTGGCGGGCCCCACAACCCCGGCGGCGGCCTCCCGCGCGCCGGTTTGGCCTGGTCCCCTTTCGCTCGCCGCTACTCGGGGAATCTCGTTTGATTTCTCTTCCTCGGGGTACTTAGATGTTTCAGTTCCCCCGGTCGCCCCCCGCCACCATATGTGTTCCGGAGGCGGGCGCCGGGCCTCAAGTCCCGGCGGGTTCTCCCATTCGGAGACCCACGGCTCGTGCGGGCATGTGCCCCTGGCCGTGGACTATCGCGGCTTGTCGCGTCCTTCGTCGGCTTCCTGTGCCAAGGCATCCACCTCGTGCCCTTGGTATCCTTCGCGCCGGCACTCGGCCGGCGCCCCTCTTTCACGTATCCAATCGTGCATGATGCGATCCACTAATGGAGAATCTTCTTGCTTGCGTCACGCTATGCGGCTCTCAGGGTGCGGCGGGGGCTGGCCCCGGGGACCGGACGCCGTGCGCCTCGCGGCGCGGCGAAGGTGGCAGGCCGGCGGGCGTGGTCGGCGGGACCCGTCCGTCTCTGTCTTTCTCTCTGGGGTGTCTCCCTAGAAAGGAGGTGATCCAGCCGCACCTTCCGGTACGGCTACCTTGTTACGACTTCACCCCCCTCACCCTCCACACCTTCGACGCCTCCCCCCCTTACGGGTTGGGCCGGCGACTTCGGGTGCAGACGACTCGGGTGGTGTGACGGGCGGTGTGTACAAGGCCCGGGAACGCATTCACCGCGGCGTGCTGATCCGCGATTACTAGCAACTCCGGCTTCGCGGGGGCGGGTTGCAGCCCCCGGTCCGAACTGGGGCCGGCTTTGGGGATTCGCTCGGCGTCGCCGCCTGGCAGCCCGCTGTGCCGGCCATTGTAGCACGTGTGCAGCCCAGGGCATGGGGGGCATGATGACTTGACGTCGTCCCCGCCCTCCTCCGGCTTGGCGCCGGCGGTCTCGCATGGGTGCCCGGCCGGACCGCTGGCAACATGCGACGGGGGTTGCGCTCGTTGCGGGACTTAACCCAACATCTCACGACACGAGCTGACGACAGCCATGCACCACCTGTCCCGGCTCCTCTCGGCCACGGCGTCTCCGCCGCTTCACCGGGATGTCAAGCCCTGGTAAGGTTCTTCGCGTTGCTTCGAATTGAGCCACATGCTCCGCTGCTTGTGCGGGCCCCCGTCAATTCCTTTGAGTTTCAGCCTTGCGGCCGTACTCCCCAGGCGGGACACTTAATGCGTTGGCTGCGGCACGGAGGGGCGTCCCCCCCACACCTAGTGTCCATCGTTTACGGCTGGGACTACCAGGGTATCTAATCCTGTTCGCTCCCCCAGCTTTCGCTCCTCAGCGTCAGTGGTGGCCCAGAAGGCCGCCTTCGCCACCGGTGTTCCTCCCGATATCTGCGCATTCCACCGCTACACCGGGAGTTCCGCCTTCCCCTACCACACTCAAGCCCGCCGGTATCGGGAGCGGCCGGGGGTTGGGCCCCCGCATTTGACTCCCGACCAGACGGGCCGCCTACGAGCGCTTTACGCCCAATGAATCCGGATAACGCTCGCCCCCTACGTGTTACCGCGGCTGCTGGCACGTAGTTAGCCGGGGCTTCTTCTGCAGGTACCGTCACCTCGCGGCCTCGTCCCTGCTGAAAGCGGTTTACGACCCGAAGGCCTCCTTCCCGCACGCGGCGTCGCTGCGTCAGGCTTCCGCCCATTGCGCAAGATTCCCCACTGCTGCCTCCCGTAGGAGTCTGGGCCGTGTCTCAGTCCCAATCTGGCTGGTCGGTCTCTCAACCCAGCTACCCATGATCGCCTTGGTGGGCCGTTGCCCCGCCAACTGGCTAACAGGCCGCGGGCCCATCCCCCCCCGCCGGAGCTTTCCCGCCCCTCCCATGCGGAGGGGGCGGCCCATCCGGTATCACCCACGGTTTCCCGAGGCTGTCCCGGGGAGGGGGGCAGGTTGCCCACGTGTTACTCAGCCGTTCGCCACTGCCTCGCCCCCCGGGGGGGTCCGGCCGTTCGACTTGCATGTGTTAGGCGCGCCGCCAGCGTTCATCCTGAGCCAGGATCGAACTCTCCGTTCGGAGCGCCGCCCGGGGGCGGCGTCTGTCTCCTTCGCGACGGATGTCCGGGTCCCGCTCCAAGACCACGCCGGTCTCGGACTTCACTGGAATCGACTCGGCGCCGGGGTCGCCCCCGGCATTCGAGCATCGCTAGTCTGTCCTTCGTCGTCCGATCTCTCGGACACGGTATCCGGTTCTCAGGGTGCCCCGCGGCGCCTCCCGCTTGGGGCGCGCCGCGCGAGGAAGTAATATACGCCCCCCGCGGGGCGGGGGGAAGGGGGAGGGGGGACATCCATGGTTTGCACACAAACGGACTCAAGCGCCGGCGCGGACAATTCCACACGAGGCGTCAAGCAGCCTGTCGCGCTCCCCTTCTGTAGGTGCCTCCGAGTAAACCCTCACCACGGGATCGGACCTCGAAGGGCGTATGAGAACCCATGAACCATCGTCGAACTGAAGGCGTAACCCATCGGCATGGCTGACCTCAACGGGGAGGCGACCTGCGACGGACTCCGGGTTGAGTCCCGGCAGCACATTACGGAACGCCTGGGTTGCGGCCGGGTCGAGACGCACATCCCGACGGGTGTAGCGCATATGGCCGATCTTGTCGCCCATGTCGCGCACCAGCTGGCGAACTGTCCTGCCGCTCTTTGCCACAAGCTCGGCTACCAAAAGACAGGACAGGAGGCCATCTCGCTCGAGGAGGTGAGACGGGAACGCAAGGCCGCCGTACTCCTCTGCGCCCAGCACTACATCACCTTCACGCATTTCTCTATATATGCGTGAAAAACCAACGGGAACGGAAGTGAGCTGGCAGCCAAGGCGCTCTGCCTGACGCGCGATTCGCGCAGAGCACGTGAGCGTGACCACAACGCGGCCGGTTTCGTTGCGATTCTCAACAAGGTGGCCCAGCACCAGCGGAGACAATTCGTGTGGCAGCAGTATGTTGCCGTCCTCGTCGACAACGCCCGCACGGTCGCCATCGCAATCGAGAAGGAAACCAAGGCTGGCCCTCGTGGAGGAGACCCTCTCTTCGCACTCGTCTGCCCAGGGGTCAGCTGGCTCGGGGTGAAGCCCGCAGAAGTCCTCGCGGACATCTGCGTGAATCTCGGTCACCTCGCAGCCAAGACGTTCAAGCGCCTGGGCGAGCACGCCCGCACCGGCACCGTACATGGGATCAACCACAACGCTGAGCCCGGCACCCGCAATCGCGACACCGTCCACCAACGTGACGAGGTCATCGAGATAGGGCGCGATGAAGTTCTCCACCTGGTACTCACCGGTGTCAGACGTTGGCTCAAGCGAGATGTGCTGCTCGACGGCATCAAGAAACTCACGTGAAACCGGTCCGCCGTCCGCACCGCGCACGATAAGGCCACCGTACTCGCAGGAGCGCTCGCTTGCCGTAAGCATGACGACACCGATGGCGTCGCTCCTTCTCGAGCAGAACCACGAAGCGACAGGCGTGGGACAGGGCCTGTCCGAGACAACAGCCCGCAGGCCAAAGGATGCGAGCACGCCCGCTGCGACACATGCGTAGTCGGCAGAGTTGTGACGAGTGTCATAACCGACAACGACCTCAGCACCAGGATGGGCATCCGCCCAAAGAAGACCTAACGCATCAGCCGCGCGCCTGACGCCGGCTTCGTCAAAACCATCGTCCAGACGTGCCTGCCAGCCATCGGCGCCAAAGCGGATTATGTTGGGACGCCTATCCAAGGACCTTGTCACCAAACGCCTCGCGGAAGGCCTCGGCAGTATGGGGGTTCTTGAGCGCCATACGTGCGTTAGTCGCAGCCCAGGCAGCGGGAGTACCAGTATCACACCCCTCAGCGGGGTCCACTACCAGCGCGTACATCTCTTCCTCGTCAAGCAGGCGCTGCATTGCGTCGGTAAGCTGAATTTCGCTGCCAGCACCCGGCGCCTGGGTGGCCAGAAGCTCCATGATGCGGGGCGAGAGGAGATAGCGGCCAACAATAAAGAGGTGCGAGGGCGCGTCCTCGGGCTTGGGCTTCTCGACAAGGCCCGCCACCTTCCACACGGCACCCTCGTCCTCCTCGCCTCCCGCGGCACCATCGAGATGTCCCATGCACTGGCCGGCGATGATGCCGTAGCGGCTCACCTGGTCGGCAGGAACCGGAGCAACGGCGATAACGGAAGCGCCGTTGTGCTCGCGCGATACCTGCGCCATGCGCACGCACATCTGCTTGTCGGGAACGAAGTAGTCACCGAGAAGCACGAAGAACGGCTCCCCGCCAATCTTGTCTGCAGCGCAATGGACGGCATGGCCGAGGCCGCGCGGACTGTCCTGATAGACGAAAGAGACCGGAAGCGTTGAGGCCTCGTGGACAAGGCTTGCCGCCTCACCCTTGCCACGTGTGCGAAGCATGCCCTCGAATTCCTCGTCCACCGAGAAGTACTGCTCTATCTGCGGCTTCTCGTGCGAGTTCACAATCACTACGCCATCGACGCCCTCGGGCTCAAGTGCCTCCTCGACAACGTATTGGAGAATGGGCTTGTCCAGAACGGGCAGGAGCTCCTTGGGCATGCATCTCGTTGCGGGCAGAAAACGCGTACCAAGACCTGCTGCCGGGATAATTGCCTTCATTGTGCTTGTGTTCCCTTCAATAGTGGGCAGTTGCGGCATGAGGATGCCAGACACACCATACCCCCGTGCATGCACCATCTACCCCGCCTTCTCCTAGCGGCAGACCTCCACCGGTCGCACGGCCACAAACCCTGCCGTCATCACATGGCGCACACACGGGACGCATCAAACGGCCATGAGCCTAATCCGGAATGGTTACGCCCTGCGTCGCAAGGTAATCGATAAGACGCGACATCGTGTCGGCAGAGAGGACATGTTCCATGAGACATGCCTCCTCGTCGGCACGCTCGGCATTTACGCCCAGGTCGGTCTCGAGGAATGCCCGTAGGGCACGATGCGCGCGCCACACAATCGCGGCATACTCCTTGCCCTCGGGAGTCAGGGTCACACGGCCATAGCGGCTCTGGTTGACCATGCCCTCTTCCTTGAGCATCGAGAGCGCCTTGTTGACGCTTGCCTTCGATACATCGAGCTGCTCGGCAACGTCAACGGAGCGCACGCTCCCGCCAGGTTCATCTGATGCCACAGACAGCCTATAGATAGATTCGAGGTAGTCCTCGCCTGCCCTTGTTAGGGCGTGATCGTGATTTCCGTCACTCGTAAGAGTCATGAGCAGTCTCCAAATCCTGCAATGCACCTTTGGCGCGTGTCCTGGAATCATTATCCCCAAGTCGGGGGCCCTGTGACCCCCGGCACCAACGCGGAAGACGTGGATTTGGCAGATTACGTGGCAGATTTCGGCGACGAAGCGCTCACCGTGCCGGCAGAGCTCGTGGCATCTGCGGAGGTGGGGCCTGCATTCTCGGACGAAGAGCCTCCGTCCGTGTAGCCATGCTGGTCGGCATTGAACGACGAAGGGTCCTTGCCTGCATCGATGACCTTCATCACCTCGGCGAGGGCATCCCAGTCTGCCACGACATACGAGACGCCGTTGACGTCCTTTGGCTCGGAGGGGGCATAGGCAGCGTAGATGTCATTCTCCGTATCCATGCCTACCATCTCTGAGGCCAAGGAGACAATCTCAGAGACCGAAAGATCGGTGGTGATAACGTCTGCGGTAGCGTCGACCAGGTTGACGATCTTGGTTGGATCGTTGGTCGAAAGCAATTGGTTGAGCATGGCCTTAATGAAGGAGCGCTGATGGTGCATGCGCGTGTAGTCGCCATCCGGGAAGTGGCGGCATCTGCAGTAGAAGAGCGCCTCTTCGCCATCGAGCGTCTGAACCCCCGGCTGAAGCTCCGTGACTACATCGAAGTTCTCGGTATCCTTCATGGACTGGTCAACGTCGACCGTCACGCCACCCATAGCGTTGGTGAGAGTCGCAAGGCCATCGAAGGAAATCTCGGCATAGTGCGAAATGGGAACGCCGCACTTCTCGCTCACGATTTGCACCATACCGGCAGCCCCATCATACGTGTGGACGCCGTTGATCTTCATGGTCGTACCCTTCCATTCGACCATGGTGTCACGCGGTATCGAGAGAAGCGTCACACGCTTGTTGGGCGGGTCGATGCGAGCAAGGATGATGGTGTCAGCACGGTAGTCCGTCTCGCCAGGGCGGCCGTCGGTACCAAGGAGCAGCACGTAGTAAGGGTCATTCGGCGTGGAGGGCTCGTTGCCATCCGTCGCGGCAGACAGGCTCTGCTCAAGCTCGGGGGTGATGACCTGGCCGTTGTTCATGCGACTCTGCACGCTGCTGATCCAGCGCGCAAATGCCACGCCACCGCCGACAAGCATCACCACCAGGGCGGCAACGACACCACGCGCCACACTTCGGCGCAGCCTGTGCCTGCGGCACCTCTTGCTGTAGCGCTCGACGTTGTTGCGGCTGTACTTGTCAGACGCATCGATATCGGAGCCACTACCCTCGGCTTTCATATGCTTGCTCATCGGCTACCCTACATCCCATCCGCGCGAGGGGCTAGTCCCTAATCGCATCCTCATCATCAGGAACCGTGTCGCGCTCTGCCTTGGCACCAAGCGAGACGAGCTTGCTCACGAAGCCCTCGTAGCCACGTTCGATGTGGTGGATGGCAGACACCGTGGTAACGCCATCAGCCACAAGGCCAGCTATGACAAGAGCCGCGCCACCACGTAGGTCCGGGGACTTTACCTGCGTGCCCGAGAAGCCCGGCACGCCATGCACGATGGCGTGGTGCCCCTCGATGGTAATGTCTGCACCCATGCGCTGCAGCTCGCTTGCAAACATGAAGCGGTTCTCAAAGACGTTCTCGGTAATCACACACGAGCCCTTAGCCAAGGCGAGGAGGCACATGACCTGTGCCTGCATGTCAGTGGGAAAGCCGGGGAACGGGAGCGTCTGGATGTCGGTGGGAAGGATTGGGCCTTCGCGCCAGACGGTGCAGCCACGCGAACCACGCTGGACGGAGATGCCCATCTTCTCGAGCTTCTTGAGAACAAGTCCCAGATGAATGGGGTCGAAACCGTTAACCGTTACCGGCTCGCCGCAGAGCCCGCCAATGGCGAGGAAGGTTCCGGCCTCGATGCGGTCGCCTACGACGCTGTGCGTGACGGGATGGAGCTCTTCCACGCCCTCGATCTCAATAACGGGAGAGCCCGCACCGCAGACCTTGGCACCCATCTCGTTGAGCATCATTGCCAAGTCGACAATTTCGGGCTCGCGCGCCGCATTGTCGATGATGGTCGTGCCCTTGGCGTGCACGGAGGCCATCATGAGGTTCTCGGTGGCTCCGACGCTTGCGAAGGCCAATGTGACCGTGTTGCCCGTAATGCCATTGGGAGTAGTGGCGTGAATGTTGCCATGCTTGACGTCAAACTGGACACCCAGCTCTTCAAGACCAAGGATGTGCATGTCAATCTTACGGGCACCAATGTTGCACCCGCCAGGCATGGCAACAACGGCCTTGCCAAAGCGCGAGATAAGCGGGCCAAGCACGGCCGTGGAGGCGCGCATCTGAGCAACCAGCTCGTAGGGCGTCTCCCACTTGTCGACGTTCGAGGTGTCGATGACCAGCGTGTGCTTGTCCAACACGTCGATGGTTGCACCAAGGCGCTTGAGCACCTTGCCCATGACGTGGACGTCAGCGATGTTGGGGACGTTCCTCAAGGTAGTGACACCTGGCGCCATGATGGTTGCCGCCATGAGCTTGAGCGCCGAGTTCTTGGCTCCCTCGACGGTGACCTCACCCGTAATGGGATGCCCGCCCTCAATTTTGATGACGTCCATGTTCCTCCTGCATACAGCAGGCGACCCCGCTTTCGCGGGGCCACCTGGGTCTTAGCTCTGCTTGTGCTCCGCCGCTTGTCTGAGCAGTAGATTACACCACTTTACCTTGTTCTCCCAGTATGCACGGCGCCCGTCGGACTCGCCGAGCGAATCCAAGGTGTCGAGGGCGGTGTCGCGGGTCTCGCGCACCACGTCCGGCTCGATATCGTTAACGGAACGGGCGTGGTCGGCAAGGATGATGACGCCCTTGTCATCAATCTGGGCATAGCCGCCTGAGATGACGACCCTGCCAACGCCACCGCCATCCTCCTCGCGGAGGTTGAGACGAACCACGCCATCGCCAAGCGAGCAGATCTCGGGTGCGTGGCCAGGCCACACACCCAGCTCACCCGAGTGGGCAACCAGGACGAGGCTCGCAACGGGCCCCTCGTAGAGAAGCCTGTCCGGACGGACGAACTGACAATTGAGCTCGGCCATATGACTTCCTAGCCCTCGGACTTCTCGCCAGCGTCCTGCTGCATCTTCTTAGCGCGAGCACGAACGTCGTCGATGTTGCCTGCAAAGCGGAATGCCTGCTCGGGAATCTCATCGCACTTGCCATCAATGATCTGCGCAAAGGAGCGCACGGTCTCGTCGACGGTGCAGTACACGCCGGGGACGCCGGTGAACTTCTGCGCCACGTGGAAGTTCTGCGAGAGGAACTGCTGGACCTTGCGGGCACGAGCAACCGTAAGCTGCTGCTCCTCGGAAAGCTCGTCCATGCCCAGAATGGCAATGATGTCCTGGAGGTCGGAGTACTCCTGCAAAATCTCCTGCACCTTCATGGCCACACGGTAGTGCTCCTCGCCCACGATTGACGGGTCAAGGGCGGAGCTAGAGCTTGCCAGCGGGTCAACGGCCGGGTAGATACCCAGCTCGGTGATGGCGCGGGAAAGAACCGTGGTGGCGTCGAGGTGCGTAAACGTGGTTGCAGGGGCTGGGTCGGTGAGGTCGTCGGCAGGGACGTAGACGGCCTGGACCGAGGTGATGGAACCCTCCTTGGTGGAGGTGATGCGCTCCTGCAGCTCGCCCATCTCGGTTGCCAGCGTGGGCTGGTAACCAACGGCAGACGGCATGCGGCCGAGAAGGGCCGAAACCTCGGAACCTGCCTGTGAGAAGCGGAAGATGTTGTCGATGAAGAGCAGGACGTCCTGGCCCTGGTCGCGGAAATACTCGGCGGTGGTGAGGCCGGCGAGGGCGACACGCATGCGTGCTCCAGGCGGCTCGTTCATCTGACCGTAGACGAGGCAGGTCTTGCTGATGACGCCAGACTCGCTCATCTCGAGATAGAGGTCGGTGCCCTCGCGGGTGCGCTCGCCAACGCCCGTGAACACGGAAGTGCCGCCATGCTGCTGGGCGAGGTTGTTGATGAGCTCCTGGATGAGGACCGTCTTGCCGACGCCAGCACCGCCAAAGAGGCCAGTCTTGCCACCGCGGACGTATGGCTCGAGAAGATCGATGGCCTTGATGCCGGTCTCGAAGATCTCGGTTTGAGTGGTGAGCTCGTCAAATGCCGGCGCAGGATGGTGGATGGGGTAATACAGCACGTCGTTGGGAATGGGCTTGCCGTCGACCGGCTCGCCCATGACGTTCCAGACGCGGCCCAGAGTCGAAGGACCCGCCGGCATCATCATGGGGTGGCCGGTATCCTTGACGCGCAGCCCGCGCTGTAGCCCATCGGTCGAGGACATGGCGACGGTACGGACGACGCCACCAGTGAGCTGGGACTCGACCTCGAGAACCGTCTTCACGCGACCAATCGGCGTCTCGTCGTCGACGGTAAGCGCCGTGTAGATCGCAGGGACCTGATCGTCGAACTTGACGTCGACAACAGGACCAACAATACGGACGATGCGCCCTTCGCCGACGCTCTTGTTGATTTTGTTGTAGGCGGCCTCCTCGAGAGGGGTGCGCACCTGTTCGGTGGTTTCTGCCATTAGTAGCTGTCCTCCAATGCAGCCGCACCGCCAATAATCTCGGTCAGCTCGGTGGTGATGGCGCCCTGGCGCTCGCGGTTATAGGTGCGGCCGAGCGAGCTCAGGACCTCTTTCGCGTTATCGGTGGCCGACTGCATAGCACGACGACGGGCGGCGTGCTCGGCGGCAGCCGAATCGAGAAGCGCGTGGAAGATGACTGTCTTGATATAGGCGGGCATCAGATACCCCAAGACCTCCTGCGCAGAGGGCTCGAAGGTGTAGTCGGAATAGTGCTTGTGACCGACCTCAGAGAGGGCCTCCTTGGTGCGCGGGGCATTGGGCATTATGAGCCTTTCCTGCGAGACGGGCAGGAGCTGCTCTGTGACTTGGGTCTGATCGACGCGGTTCTTAGCGTGCCAGTAGCACAGTACGGCGCGGTCGATGCGACCCGAGGAGTAGGCGTCCATCACGTACGTGGCGATGCGGTCGGCCTCGTCATGGTTGGGCTCGGACGAGATGCCCACGAAAGACATTACCGGCTTCACCTTGCGGAAGGTGAAGTACTCAGTGGGCTTCCTGCCACAGGTGATGATCTCGGACGAGATGCCCCTCTCTTTAAGGGCGGCCATCTCGTGCTCGACAGCACGCTGCTGCAGCAGGTTGAAGCCGCCCGCAAGGCCGCGGTCAGACGCCACGAGAATGAACAGGACGTTCTTCTCGGTAGTGCGCCCACGGAGCAGGGGCTGAGAGTCATCAAACCCTGCCGATGCAACGTTGGCGAGCATGTTGGTGATGGCGTCCTTGTATGGGGTGGCCTCCTCGGCCCTCTGGAGCGCCGAGCGGATGCGCGCAGTGGAGATCATCTCCATGGTACGCGTGATCTGCATGGTGCTCTTGATGGAGGACATGCGCCGCTGTATTTCCCGAAGGTTGGCCATAGGTTGCTACTCCTGGCCCTTCTCCGCACCGTCACCGCTCTTGCCATCGCCCTCCGGGACCTCGGTCTTCTCCGCGGCGTGCTCGACGTCGTGCGCCTTGGCCCTGTTGGGGTGCTCCAGCATGAACTGTGCCTTGTAGTGTTCGATGTGCTCCTTGAGGCGGCGCTCCTGGTCATCGGAGATCTTGCCCTCGAGCAGCAAGGCACGCAGCGCGGGGTGCTTCTCGGCCATGTACTTTGCAAGCCCGTCGCGGAACAGGCCCACGTGGTCGAGGTCGATGTCCTCAAGGAAATCCTCCTTGCCGGCAAAGACCGAGATGATCTCGTCGGGTGCAGCAAGTGCCGAGAAGCGGCCCTGCTTGAGGAGCTCCATCATGTGCGCACCGTGACTGAGCTGGTACTGCGTGGTGGCGTCAAGATCTGAGCCAAACTGCGCGAACGCCTGCTTGTCACGGTAGGCGGCGAGGTCTAGGCGCAGCGTACCGGCAACCTGCTTCATTGCCTTGTACTGCGCGTCTCCGCCAACCCGCGAAACCGAGATGCCAACGTCGACAGCGGGGCGCTGACCCTGGAAGAAGAGGTTTGTCTGCAGGTAGATCTGGCCGTCAGTGATCGAAATCACGTTGGTCGGGATGTATGCAGAGACGTCGCCTTCCTGCGTCTCGATGATGGGGAGCGCCGTGAGCGAACCACCGCCGTTCTCGTCGGACAGCTTGCATGCACGTTCGAGGAGGCGAGAGTGCAGGTAGAAGATGTCGCCAGGGTATGCCTCGCGTCCAGGCGGGCGGTGCAGCGTCAGCGACATCTGACGGTAGGCCACGGCCTGCTTGGAGAGGTCATCGTAGACCACAAGCACGTGCGCGCCGGGGTGCGTAGCGTCTGCGGGATTGCCGTTGGCATCGTTGTACATGAAGTACTCGCCGATGGCCGCGCCGGCCATGGGGGCGATGTACTGCAGCGGCGCGGCGTCTGCAGCGGTGGCGGCAACAATGACCGTCTTGTCGAGGACACCGCGCTTGGCCAGGGACTCCCTAATCGCGGCGACCGTCGAGGCCTTCTGGCCGATGGCCACGTAGATGCAGAGCATGTCCGTGTCGCGCTGGTTCACGATGGTATCGATCGCAATGGCGGTCTTGCCCGTCTTGCGGTCACCAATGATGAGCTCGCGCTGGCCGCGGCCAATGGGGACCATGGCGTCGATGGCGAGGAGACCCGTGAGCACGGGCTCGCAGACCGGCTGGCGCGCCATGATGCCAGGGGCCTTGAACTCGATGGGGCGACGGTGTGAGGAATCGATGGGGCCAAGGCCGTCGATGGGCTGGCCCAGAGGGTTCACCACGCGACCGAGCATTGCGTGACCCACGGGGATGTCCATGACGCGGCCGGTTGTACGGCACTCGTCACCCTCCTTGATGGAGCCAACGTCGCCGAAGAGGACGGCACCAACCCTGTCCTCCTCGAGGTTCTGCGCAAGGCCATAGACGCTGCGGCCCGTTGCGGAGCTCGTGAACTGCAGGAGCTCGCCGGCCATGGCGGTCCTGAGGCCGGAGATATATGCGATGCCATCGCCCACCTGCGTAACGACCGACGCCTCCTGGCGGTCGACCGTAGCGTTGATGGCGGAAAGCTGCTCACGCAGCGTGCTCATGATGCGCTCGGAGTTGATTGGCGCGTCGATGGTAGCATGCTCGTTCTCTGTCACTGCTCTTCACCTCCGATGAATGCTGAGGAGAGCGTCTTCCTGATGTGCGCAAGCTGGGCACGCACCGAGGCGTCCATGCGCTTCCCACGCGCCTCGAGAAGAATGCCGCCCAGGATGCTGGGGTCAACGCGCTCAACGAGATAGACGGGTGCGTTCAGCAGCTGCTCAGTCCGGCTGCGAATCTTGCCACGCAGCTCGTCGTCTAGAGGGACGGCCGTCGTGACAGTAACCGAGACGGTTCTGTCTTCGCTGTCAAGGAGCTTCTTGTACTGCTTGGCGACTTGGTCGATAAGGCCAGCATCGTCCTCGGCCTGCATGGCGGAAAGAGTCTCCAGCACCTCAGGTGAGAACTTCTTGGCATGCTGCCACTGCACCAGGTCTGCGTTCTCGCGGCCCTCTTGACGGGCAGCCTCGAGCAGGGCCCTGGTGTAGGCCTCCACCTTCTCTTCGCCGGCTCGCTTATTGCTCATTGGGGGCGCTCACTTCCGCGAGGTATTTCTCAGCAAGCTTGCGCTGCTGCCCCTCGGTAAGGTCGTTGCCAATGATCTTGCTCGCAATCTCGACGGAGAGGTCGACCACAGAGCTCGAGAGCTCGATCGTGGCCTTGCGGCGCTCGGACTCCACGGCACCATGAGCCTTGGCGATGATGTCGGACGCCTCGGTCTGTGCCTTTGCGAGAATCTGGGAGCGCTCCTCCTCGGCCTCCTTCTTGGCCGCAGAGATAATCTCCTCTGCCTGCCGATTTGCATCGACAAGCCTGTCCTCGTAGCTCTGTGCCTCGGCGGCAGCCCTTGCCTTGGACTTCTCGGCGGAGTCGAGGTCGTCTTGGATCTTCTGCTGGCGCTTCTCCATCATCCCGAGAACCGAAGGCCAAGCGAGCTTGGCCATGACAAACCAGATGACGAGGAAGGCGATGAGCGCGGGGATGAACTCCGCGGGCTTGGGCAGCAGGATGTCCGGGCCGCTGATGGACGACGCCGCCAGAGCCTGGGTGGGCACGGCGAGGGCCGCCCCGCCGACCGCGAGCGCCGCAGCCAGCTTATTGCCAAGCTCCTCAGTGTTCCTGTTCATATTGCCTCCAACTCGGTGTTCGCTGTGAGTGCCGCGCCCACTAGGATGCGATCAGCGTCACGACGAAGCCGATGAGGGCGAGTGCCTCGACGAATGCGGAGCCCAGGATGAAGACAGTGAACAGACGACCCTGGACCTCGGGCTGACGGGCCATCGAAGTGGTTGCGCCGTAAGCGGCGAGGCCGATGCCGATGCCGGCGCCGATAACACCGAGACCATAACCAATGACTCCCACGATTCCTCCTTTGTCACTCGCCTGACCTTCAGGCGATTTTGACGTCACACTATGCAGAAGCGGCGCTCGCCGCTAGTTGCCCTGTTTGCTACTCTTTCTCTTCGACGAGCTGGATGTAGACGGCAGAGAGCAGCGTGAAGACGTACGCCTGGATGACCGCGACCAGAATCTCGACCAGGTAGATGACTATGAGGATGAGAACCCAGAAGATAGACGCGCCGGCGCTGCCGATCGCCGCGAGCGAGATGCCCTGCAGCAGCGGCTCGAAGAAGAGCGACGCGAGGATGGCGAAGGTGCCCATGACCACGTGGCCGGCGAACATGTTGCAGAAAAGACGGACGGCCAACGTGATGAGGCGCAGGAACGTGGAGAACAGCTCAATGACCCACACCATGGCGGCCATGACCGGGTTCAGGCCCTTGGGCGCCAGGCTCTTGAGGTAGCCCAGGACGCCCATACGCTTGATGCCCACGGCGATGAAGTAGACGAAGGAGCACAGGGCGAGGGCGCCCGTCACGCCCATGGTGCCGGTGCCGGGGTGGCAGCCGGGGATGATGCCCACGATGTTGTTGAAGAGGATGAAGAAGAAGAGCGCTGCGATGAACGGGAAGTGCTTCTTCCAGGTGTCGCCCAAGATTGACTTGCACATGTCGTCGCGGGCGAACTCGACGAGGGACTCCATGCCGTTCACGAAGAAGCCCTGCGGGACGAGGCTCTTCGCCTGCTTCTTCTTGAAGACGAACATCACGATGCAGAGCAGCGCGATGGCGACGAGCATCCAGAAGATGTACTGGGTGAGGCCGACTGTGGTATCCCCGACGACCGCATGAGACATGAAGCCATCGAGCAGCTCATCCATCGCGTCGGGCAACTTGGAAAGCGCGTCCACTATTCGTCCTTCCTTCCACACTTCGCCTCCACGTGACCGAGAGGCAGTCCCTCTGCGGGTGCCCGCAGATGCGCGCACGGGTCCTATTCTACCCGCTCCATGCCAAAGGCCATTCGTGGCTCTTTTGCACGGCAACAGTCGGGAGCCCGCACTTGCTGCAGCCACGATCACGTCTTCCCAAGGCGAGAGGCCGGATGACCGAAATGCAAAAAGGGATGTTAGCACTTTGGTGGGACGCAAAGGCCAAATTCGTACCAATTTTTGAACATGGTTCAACAGGCAACAATGATACCCTATTTTAACTGGTAAAACGATGACAATCGCGGCAACACCCGCGATGCTCGCGCCACCGCGCCACCTCACCAAATTCGCATGGTTGACACATTTCAGACATGCTTGAAGACGGGCAGCGTTGGGAGCAGCGCCCTAGCCTCGAGACTGCCATCTCCATGCGTTGACCCCCGCGACGGTCGCTACGGCGAGAAAAGAAGATGCAGACGCCACGCCAAACGACAGGGTAACGGTTGAATCCATCAGGTGAACGGCAAGGATGAGGAGCTGGATGCCCAAGAATGACGCAAGGATGCTGCCCAGCCCTGCGGCCAGGGACGGCCTGTTCCCTCTCGCCGCGTGCCAGAGAACATATAGAACGGGCGTGGCAGCGAGGAGTCCTGCTGCCACGCCCAAGGCAATCCAGAGTGCCATGTTACTTGGTGCCGTAGATGCGGTCACCCGCGTCGCCCAGGCCCGGCAGGATGTAGGCATTCTCGTTAAGGCACCTATCGACCGAGCAGGTGTAGAGACGCACCTCGGGATCGTAGTCCAGAACCGTCTTGACGCCCTCCGGGCAGGACACGATCGTGAGGCAACGGATGTCCTTCACGCCGGCATCACGCAGGAACTGGATTGCCGCAGTGAGCGAACCGCCCGTGGCGAGCATGGGGTCAACCACGAGGCAGGTGCGGTTCTCGACGTCAGACGGGAACTTGCAGTAGTACTGATGGGGAACGTGGGTTTCGGGGTCGCGGTACATGCCCACGTGTCCCACGCGCGCAGACGGGACGAGCGTCAGGATGCCATCGACCATGCCCAGGCCAGCACGGAGGATGGGGATTATGGCAACCTTCTTGCCGGCAATCCGCTTGCAGGTGGTCTTCTCAAGCGGGGTCTCGACCTCGACGTCCTCGAGGGGAAAGTCGCGCATGGCCTCGTAGCCCTCAAAGATTGCCAGTTCCGTCACGAGCTCGCGGAACTGCTTGGTGCCCGTGTCCTTGTCCCTCAGGATGCTGAGCTTGTGCTGGACCAGGGGATGGTCGACGACCGTGAGCCTGCTCTCGTCATAATCCGCCATGTGCTTCCCTTCTCGCTAGCCATTCTGATCAAGGCCTTCCCGCAGGGCCTACTCCCATAGCTTAAAGCTCGGGGTAGAGGGGGTGTATCTGAAGGAGCTCCTTCACCTCGCCGGCAACGCGCTCCTGAATGGCATCATCGCCGAGGTTGGTCACAACATCGCCAATGAGCTCGCCGACGCGCTCGCACTCCGACTCGCCAAAGCCACGCGTCGTGGCTGCCGCGGAACCCACGCGAATGCCGCTTGTCACAAAGGGCGAGCGCCGCTCGCCGGGGATGGTGTTCTTGTTGACGGTGATGCCAACGGCGTCGAGAGCAGCCTCGGCATCGCGGCCGGTCACGTCACCGACGGGTGTGAGATCGACGAGCAGCAGGTGGTTATCGGTGCCACCGGTCACGAGCCTCAGGCCGCGCGACTCCATGCCGCGGCCGAGCGCCTTGGCGTTGGCGAGGATGGCGTCGGTGTAGGTGGCAAACTCGGGGCGCAGCGCCTCGCCGAAGGCGACGGCCTTGCCGGCAATAACGTGCTCGAGCGGACCACCCTGTGAGCCCGGGAAGACCGCGGAGTTGACCTTCTTGGAGACGGCGGGGTCATTGGTGAGGATGATGCCCCCGCGGGGACCGCGCAGGGTCTTGTGCGTGGTGGAGGTGACCGCGTCGGCGTAGGGGACAGGCGAGGGGTGACGGCCCGTGGCCACGAGGCCAGCGATGTGGGCCATATCGACCATGAGCGCGGCGCCGTTATCGTGCGCGATCTGAGCAAAGCGCTCGAAGTCGATGACGCGCGGATAGGCCGAGGCACCCGCAATGATGAGCTTGGGCTGGTGCTTTTCGGCCTTTGCCGCAACGTCGTCGAAGTCGATGCGCTCGGTCTCGGGGTCAAGGCCGTAGGAGACCGCGTTGTAGAGCTTACCCGAGAAGTTCGCAGGCGAGCCGTGGGTGAGGTGGCCGCCGTTGTCAAGGGCCATGCCCATGACGGTGTCGCCGGGTCTTACGAAGGCTGCCTCGGCAGCGTAGTTGGCCTGGGCTCCCGAATGGGGCTGGACGTTGGCGAAGGCCGCGCCAAAGAGCTTCTTCACGCGGTCGAGCGCGAGGTTCTCCACCTCGTCGACGGCCCAGCACCCACCGTAGTAGCGGTGTCCCGGAAGACCCTCGGCGTACTTGTTGGTGAGTGGGGACCCCACGGCCTCCATCACAGAAAGCGAGACGAAGTTCTCTGAGGCGATGAGCTCGATGGAGTTGCGCTCTCGCGTGAGCTCGTCGCCAATGGCGGAGGCGACCGCGGGATCGGTGTCGCTCAAGTGCTCAAGGTACATTGCATTCTCCTTTTTGGGCCCGCTCGGCAGCCCGTGGTGACGCTGACAGGATGGTGTGCTGGCGCATTACAAGCCGAACTCCTCGGGGACGCCGACAAACGACGGATCGTCCTCGCGCATGATCTTCTCGACACGGCCTTCATGGCGGCCGCCGGCAAACTCCGTGGTGAGGAAGGTGTCGACGATCTGCTCGTTTGTCTCGAGAGGCACAAACCGGCCCGAGAGGCCAATGACATTGGCGTTGTTGTGCTCACGCGCGAGCTGGGCAAACTGGACCGTCTGGACGGGAGTCGCGCGGATGCCGGGAACCTTGTCGGCGGTCATCGAAATGCCAAGGCCGGTTCCGCAAATGACAACGCCGCGGTCGGCCTTGCCGGACGCGACGTAGCGACCAACCTTGTCGCCAAAATCGGGATAATCGCAGCGTTCGCCCGAAACGGGACCCAGGTCGACAACGTCATAGCCCTCTTCGCGAAGATGCTTGACGATAGGACCCTTCTGGTCGAAACCGGCGTGGTCCGAGGCGATGGCAACGCGCATGTGGGCTCCTCTCTGCTTGGTGCGGGCGCCTGCGTCAGCACCCTATCAAGAGGATAGCGCGTGAGGGCGTGCGTTGCGGTTACCATTCGCTCATGCGGGCGTGTCTTTGCGAAACGGCAACCAAAAAGGCAACCTCTCAGTGCTCTGGCGAGAAGAGCTAGGCAGCGGCTATGCGCTTGATGTCCCGCTCGGTTATGGCACCCTCACGCAGGATGCGCGGGGTGGGGCCGGTACAGTCCACGATGGTGGAGGCAATGGCTATGGGCGCAGGGCCGCCATCCAGCGTGAGGTCAACGGCATCGACAATGTGGGAATCGACCGACACGCCCGTGGTTGCCGAGGGCTTGCCGTGCGTGTTTGCGCTGGTCTGGGCCAGAGGCCCCACACGACGCGCCAGCTCTCGGACGAGCTCCGAGTTGGGGCAGCGCAGCGCCACGGTTCCCGTGGGCGCGAGGTACTCGGCGGGAAGCGCAGCCGTGGCGGTAACAACCAGCGTGAGCGCACCGGGCCAGTACGTGCGGACAAGGGCGTGTGCCCAGGCGGGGACACCCGCTGCGTAGCGGGGGAGGTCCTCCGGGTCTGCTACGAAGAGGGGCAGCGTCTGGGTGCGGGGGCGCTGCTTGATGGCGAAGATGCTCTGGTGGGCGGGGTTTCCCGACGTTGCCGCGCACACGAGGCCATAGACGGAGTCCGTGGGCGAGACGATGACGCCGCCGGACTTGAGGACCTCGGCTGCTGCGTCGAGTGCCTCCGGCGATGGGCTGTCCTGATTCACGTGCATCACACGAGCCATGGTTCCTCCCATGAACGCTGGTGCGGGATCCCTGGGTTCTATCATGGGCTGCTGAGGCGTCTTCGGAGACCACAGCACCGCCCAGGGAGCAAAGGGTGTCCGAAAACGTCTCGTCAGCCCATGGCGCGTATGGCAACAAGGACGCGCGGGCGGTGCGTGAGGTCTTCTCGTACCTCGGCGCTGGCCCAACCGCCCTGTGCATGCACGAGCTCCGCGGCAGCCCCCACATTGTCCTCGAAAAGCTCGCAGCAGAGCATGCCCCCCGGCGCAAGCGCCTGGGGCGCCAGCTCGAGGATGCGGCGAAAGACGTCCAGTCCGTCCTCCCCACCATCGAGCGCCAAGCCCGGCTCGTAGCCAGTGACCTCCTGTGGCAGGGTGGGCACTACCGCCGAAGGGATGTAGGGCGGATTGGAGACAAGCACCGAGAACGTGCCCATGAGCTCCGGGTCCACGGCAGAGGCAAGATCCCCCTCGACCACGGCGACCGCATGCCCAAGTCCCAACGCGTCACGGTTGCGCGTGGCGAGTGCCACGGCCTGTGGCGAGAGGTCCGTTGCCACCACGCGAGTCCCGGGACGCTCGCTTGCGATAGAAAGCGCAATGCAGCCGGTACCGGTGCCAACCTCCAGCACGCGGCAGCCGGGCCCCACCAATACGGGCGGCTCCTCCGGCTCGGCGGCCTTCTCGCCAGGTCCTTCGCCCTCGGGCGAGTCGTCCTGATCGGAAGGTCTGGCTCTCTCCGCGGGCCCGGGCGCTTCGCCCAGAATGGCCGGGAAGCTGAGAGGGGCTGCGCCCACGCCCTCGAGGGCAGCGTCGACCAGCACTTCTGTCTCGGGCCGGGGGATGAGTACGCCTCGCTCGCAGTGCAGGACGATGTGGCGAAAGGGCATCTCGCCGGTCACGTACTGCAGGGGCTCGCCGCGACCACGGCGCACCACCACATCGTGCATGGCATCAAGCTCTGACGGCGCAAGCGGCTTGTCGAAGTTCGTGTAGACCTGGACCCTGGAGAGCCCGGTGACATTGCTCAACAGCCACTCCGCAGAGAGCCGCGGATGCTCGTCACCCTTGCGCTCGAGGTAGCCACGGGTCCAGTCGAGAATGCGCTTGATGGTCCATGTTTGGTTGGACATGCCGCCCGCCTACACCGCCTGCGCAAGCTTCTCGGCGCGATCTGCCGCAGCCAAGGCGTCAATCACGGTACCCAGCTGGTCGCCGAGAAGCACGCCGTTGTACGTGGAATTGAAGCCGATGCGGTGATCCGTAACGCGATCCTGCGGCTGGTTGTACGTGCGAATCTTCTCAGAGCGGTTGCCGTGACCGATCTGCGAGAGGCGCTCGGCGCCCTGCTCGGCCTGCTGCTTCTCGAGCTCGGCCTCGTAGAGGCGAGCGCGCAGCATCTGCATGCAGACCTCGCGGTTCTGGATCTGGGAGCGCTGCTCCTGCGACTGCACCACCGTGTTGGTGGGAATGTGGGTGATGCGCACGGCAGAGTAGGTCGTGTTGACGCCCTGGCCGCCGGGACCGGAGGAGCAGTACGTATCGATGCGCAGGTCCTCGGGCTTAATTTCGATATCGATCTCATCGGCCTCGGGCAGCACCGCGACGGTGGCCGTGGAGGTCTGGATGCGACCCTGGCTCTCGGTCTTGGGCACGCGCTGGACGCGATGAACGCCGCTCTCGTACTTCATGACGGAGTAGACCTTCTCGCCCGTGACCTTGAACTCGATGGTCTTGAAGCCGCCGGCCTCGCCGGGGCTGGCATCAAGCACCTCGGTCTTCCAGCCGCGCAACTGCGCAAAGCGCTGGTACATGTTGAAGAGGTCGCCGGCAAAGATGGCGGCCTCATCGCCGCCCACACCGGCGCGAATCTCGACGATGGTGTCCTTCTCGTCGTTGGGGTCACCGGGGATGAGCATGTACTTGACGTCTTCCTCGAGGGCGGGGACCTTGGCCTCGTTCTCGGAGATGTCGGCCTGGAGCATCTCCTTCTCCTCGGCGTCGGACGCCTCGTGGAGCATCTCCTTGGCTGCCTCGATGTCATCGAGGGCCTGGAGGTACTCGCGGGCCTTGGCCACGAGGGCGGCCTGGTCGGCGTGTTCCTTGGCGATGCGCGCGTACTCCTTGGGGTCGGAGACAACGGCCGGATCGACCATCTTCTGCTCCAGCTCCTCGTACGCGGCAATGATCTTCTCGAGCTTGTCGCGCATAGCAGTTCTCCTTGCGAGTGGGCCGCGGCGTACGGAATGCCGTGCGGTGACGCGGCATGACTAGTCAGCATTGCAAAGTCTACCACCGCAGGGGTGTTTCGACTCAGGCGGCAGCGCCCCACACGCGCGGTCCACGTAACCGCACGTGCGGGGCGCTATGCGAGACGAGAGTTTGAGTTGCTCACCACTCGGCAAACTCGAGGCCGTAGCGGGAGCGCAGCCAGGCAACGGTGTGGGGCGTCGCGCCCTCGCTGAGGTAGATGGTCGTGCCAACGGAGTCCTCGTCGGGCGTCGCCGTTGGGTAGAGGCTAACGTTGGCGAGGTAGGGGGTCTCAACCGAAGTCCCCAAGAGGTCTCCCGTGGCTGTCTGGTACCGAAAAGCGCCAGCGGAGTCATAGAAGCCGGCCGTCAACTGATATAGCGGCACCACGCACGCTGCACCATGCTCGTCGATGTCTTGGTTGAGCGCCTCGCGGAGGGCCTCGTAATCCCCAGAGGAGATTGCTTCGCTATGCCAGGGTGCATCATCCTGGGGGTCTTTCGAATACTCCTGGTAGTCCAGCATCACGTACGATGAGCTTGCGTCGAGAAGAGCGGCGTCGACCTGGGCGCGAAGCGTCCTCTCGGTTGCGGGGTCGTCAACGAAGTCCTCGAGGGCCTGCGTCACTTCGCTGCTGACAACCAGCTCGCCATCATCGTTGAGGGGGATGACGTATTGGCGGGATAGGCTGGTACCGTCCTTTATCCAGTACGTAATCGTTTCTGTGCTGGTGCTCGTTGAGACAGGCTTGTCGCCAGCGGGAGCAGAACTCATCAACACGCGGTGCAGCTGGCACACGCGCCCTACATTCTCCTCACCCTCAAAGGGCATGGCAACGTAGGAGATAGTTGCGCGCTGAACGTCTGTGGGGTTGGGCACGTAGGTCGCAGCATCTACGGCAGACCCCACGCAGGCAACGCTCGCCACAAGGGCGACGCCCGCTGTTGCCGCAATTGCCGGGAGGCGCCTGTGCAGCGCTTTGATGCCGCGGCCTATAATTACTTCAGCAATCGCAAAGACCAGCACCGAGAAGGCAACCGGCAACAGGCACGCCAGCTGAGGGGAGACGCCATAGAGCATCGAGGCCACATGAGCGGGAATGCCATAGCCATTCGAGAGTGACATCGCGAGCACAAGGTCAGTGGCAGCAAACCCAATGAGGACGCTGACAAGCGCATTCACCACGGTACGCACGACGGGGCTCACGTATGCGTCGCCAGCCCGCTCCAAGTTGCGGCGGGAAAAGGCAAGCACCCCCAGCGCCGTGCAGGCAAGACCGACGACTGCGTAGATGACAAGGACCTGCGTCAGAGCGACTTCAAGTTTGGGGACGGGAAAGGGATAGGTGCTTGCCCACATGGCGACAGCCTGCATGAGCCGCACGAACGGACTTGCCCAGTCAATTTCCTCGATGGACGCCCACGACACCGATGGCGCAACGATGCTGTAGAGGGTCTCAGCAAACTGCCGCGCCGCATACGCGTAGAAGTTTGCAAGGAGATAACACAGCAGGGCAAAGGCAGGCCGGCCCGCCAACTGCAGACACAGGGCAGAAATGCCACCAAAGGCCACGATGAGCAGGGCATGTCTTGTCATCCAAGGCAGTATCGCGGCCGCGTCCTGCCCAAAGCCGAGTATCGCGGCAAACACAAAGCCCGAAATGCCCACCGCGACGAGGAGAGGAATCACACCCGCCAGGGCAACTGCCAGGAAGACCGCCTCTCTCCGCACCGGAAGCATGCCATAGAGCTGCACCGCCCTGCGGTCAAAGATCCACGAGAAGGCTCCATTTTTCAGCCGCGAACGAGACGGCTGCGGAGAGAACCAGTACACCCACGCCGGACTGCGCAAGCTCCTGCGTGGGGTCTGCGGGCGGTGTATGCCCAGCAATTCTCAGCGCCAGACCGACCAGTCAGAAGAGCCAGACGATAAGGTAGCCCACCCCCAAGTATGCATACCGCTGGCAGGTGTCGAGAAAGAGCCCGACCACCGGTGAGGGAGCGCGATGCCCCTCGTACATCTCACATGATGCCATCATCATCGCCTCCAAGCTCGCAGATGAACCGCTCCTCAAGCGAGAGCGGAAGAACCTCGAGATAGGGCGGGTGCAGGGCGGCAAGCGCCTCTCGCACCTCGCCCGCGCTTCCGTGGACGAGCAGCGTGAGTACGCGCCCCTCGTTGGACTTCTTGATAACGTTGAAGCCGGCAGGCAGGGATGCGCCTCCGGGTAGAACCACCTGCACCTTTGCGACGCTCTCCGAAGGCTGGGAGAGGTCGACCTCCTCGCGCATGGAGCCTTTGTCCATGATGCCCAGGTGGTCGCAGATGCCCTCGAGCTCGCGCAGGTTGTGGCTGGTCACGAGCACCGTAAGGCCTCGCTCGGCAACGTCGTCGAGCACCAGGCGCCACATGCGCCTCCTGGCGAGGGGGTCGATGCCATCCATGGGCTCGTCAAGAAGCAGGACGTCCGCGCGAATGGAGAGCGCAAGCCAGATGGCTGCCCGCGCGCGCATGCCACGGCTGAGCTTGCGGAGCGGCTTTTTGTGGTCGACCTCGAAGTTCTTCTCCAGCTTAAAGTAGCGCGCGAGGTCAAAGCTAGGAAAGACCGCACGACAGAAGTCCGCCATGCCGTCCGCGCTCTCGGAGCCTATGAAGTAGGGCTCACTGGGGACGCAGGCGACGCGCGCCTTGACCACGGGGTTCTCAAAGACCTTCTCGCCCAGGACAAGAACGTCGCCAGAGGTAGGACGCATGACGCCGCACAGGTGCGAGATGAGCGTGGACTTGCCGCAGCCGTTTGGCCCCACAAGCCCATAGACCGCGCCCTCGGGAACAGTGAGGCTCACCCCGTCGAGTGCGGGCGTGCCGTCGAAGACCTTCCGCAGGTTTCTGACCTCAATGGCCGATGCCATCACCTCTCGCCTCCCCCGACTCTTTGCCCAAGCTCCTCGGGCGTCACGCCCAGAGACTCGAGCTCTTGGACAAGCTGGTCGAACTGTTCCAGAAGCTCTCGGCGACGTGCCTCCGCGACGCCCGAGACGTCTGCGACGAAGCTTCCCTTGCCCCGCACCGACGAGATGCAGCCCTCCTGCTCCAATTCGCGGTAAGCACGTTGGATGGTGTTTGGGTTCACGGCGAGACGCGACGAGAGTTCGCGGACCGAGGGAAGCTGATCTCCCGGCGCGAGCACGCCGGCGAGGATCTGCTGGCGGTACGCGTCGCGCACCTGCTCGTAGATGGAACGTGGGTCCTGGTAGCTTATCTGGATCACGACACCTCCCACCCCTTGGTGAACGGCCGGGCCTGCTGCCCGGATGGCTGGATAGCGATTATCCGTCCTAACTGTACCATTTAGTTTAATACAGTTAAGACAGAGAGAAAACCTGCCGCGTTGTCCGTCGGCAAGCGGTAGCAACGTGGCGGCGAATACAGCGAGGGCCCTACGCCCTACCCTACTTGCCCCTGTCGGTAAGCCTCTCGCCCATGAGCAGGCCCATCACCGAAGCCATCATGAGGCCGCGGGTCCAGCCGGAAGAGTCGCCCAGGCAGTGGAGGTGCTGTACGTTGGTGTCGAAGTTTTCGTCCATCTGGACGCGGTTGCTGTAGAACTTGACCTCGGGTGCGTAGAGCAGCGTCTCGTAGGAGGCAAATCCCGGAACCACGCGGTCGACGGCCTTGATGAACTCGATGATCTCGACCATGGGGCGCATGGGCATGGCGGCGGTGATGTCTCCGGCCTCGGCATCGGGCAGGGTGGGCACCACGTTGGATTGCGAGAGCTCCTTGGGCCAGGTACGCTTGCCGTCGAGAATGTCGCCGAAGCGCTGCACCAGGATGTGGCCGGCCCCCAGCATGTTGACGAGTTCGCTCACGCGCTGCGCGTAGAGGATGGGCTTGTCGAAGGGGCTTTTGAAGTTGAGCGTGCAGAGCACGGCCACGTTGGTGTTGGGGCTCTTGCGGTCCTTGAACGAATGGCCGTTCACCACCGCAAGGCCTTCGTCGTAGTTCTCCTGGCTCACAAAGCCACCGGGGTTCTGGCAGAACGTGCGAACCTTGTTCTTGTAGGGATTGGGGTAGCCGATGAGCTTGGACTCGTAGAGCACGTCGTTCATACGCTCCATGACCTCGTTGCGCACCTCCACGCGCACGCCCACGTCCACAGGGCCGGCCACGTGACCAATGCCGTGCTCGTCACACATGGTGCCAAACCAGCTCGCGCCACGGCGCCCCGTGGCGACGATCGTCTCGCCAGCCACAATGCGCCGTTCTCCGTCGCGACTACGCACCACAAGGCCATGGCATACGCCGCCCTCGACCACGACCTCCTCGCACTCGGTCTCGAAGAGGACGTTCACGCCGGCATCGAGCAGGTGCTTCTCGATGCGTGCGTAGAGCTGCTGGGCCTTCTCGGTGCCAAGGTGGCGGATGGGGCAGTCCACGAGCTTGAGGCCCGCGCTTATCGTGCGGCGACGAATCTCGACAACGTCATCTGCATGTCCGAGGCCCTCGACGTGCGGATCGGCGCCAAAGTCGAGGTACATCTGGTCGACGCGATCGATGGTGTCCTGCGCGAACTGGTGACCGATAAGGTCGGGCAGGTCGCCGCCCACCTCGCGCGAGAGCGAGAGCTTGCCGTCCGAGAAGGCGCCGGCACCCGAGAAGCCCGTGGTGATGCGGCACGGCTGACAGTGGACGCAGTGGCCCACCTTGGCCTTGGGACAGCTGCGCTTCTCGACGGGCAGTCCCTTCTCGACGATGGTAATGGAGCGCGTGTCCCCTTTGCCGATAAGTCCCAGCGCCGTGAATATGCCCGCCGGTCCCGCGCCGACAATCGCAACGTCCGTGTGGATGGTGGTGGTTGTGTCTGCCATGCTCCCCTTGTTCCTCTCCGCGAGGTGCGCCGCACCGTGGGCGCGTCCTTCTCGCGTGCTTCATTGTGCCCCATTTTTGTGCGAGAAGTCTTCGCGGTGGCGCCGTTCTGGCGAACCGCGGCTTCGCTCGGCAACTCCACCTCTTCCAAAGCGAAGTCTCCCGCCAATGGGCCATCTGCCGAGAAGCCCGAATTAATGTCTGGTGCGCTTTTATACTTTTCAATCGTCAAGCATACTTTTCCAATCGTCAAACTATCAGAGGAGCGCCCATGGAAACCAGCCGTCCCTATTTGGTTCTCGGCCTTGATCCCGGCATTGCCAGCTGTGGTTTTTGCCTCCTGGACATGACGAACCACAAGATTCTCGAGATGGGCTCCCACCTCTTTGACGCACCGCAAGAGGCTAAAACCAAGACGAGCCTTGCCGTCACGCGGCGCAACGCCCGCAGCGCCAGGCGCAACACGCTTCGCACCGCAATGCGCATGAAGCACTGCCTGGCACTTCTTGAGGGCGCAGGCCTCATTCCGGAGGGCGCAGATAAAACCTGGCTCCAAAGCAAGAAGGGCGACAAGCCCATCCTCAAGCTCCGTGCCAACGGCCTCGACCGCCAGCTCACGGACCGGGAGTTTGCCCAAGTGCTTTATTCGCTCTGCGGACGCCGTGGATACATCCCACACGGCGAGGGGCGCCTGGGCGAGACAGACGACGGAGAAGGCAAGAAGGTCCTCAGTGCCATCAAGGCAAACGAGGCAACCATGAAGAGGGGGAACTACCGCACCGTCGGCGAGATGCTCTATACCAACGACGGAAAGTCGCGCAACCGTGGCGGTGACTATTCCCTCTGCGTCTACAACTCGCAAATCAAAGACGAAGTTCGTAAGCTCTTTGCCGCGCAACGCGCCCTGGGGAACTCCAAGGCTTCGGAAACCTTTGAACGGAACTACGTCAACTGCCTCGAATGGGAGAAGAAGACCGTCGATCACGACGCTCGCGTCTATGAGCTTGTCGGGTCTTGCTCCTACTTCCCCGAAGAGAAGCGTGCTGCCGACACGGACGTCTCTTCCGAGCTCTGTCGCGCTTACGAGAGGCTGGGGCACCTTGTTATCGTGCATGAGGACGGCTCCGAGCAGAGCCTCACCGCCAACCAGATTGACGGCTACCTCAACGTGCTCTTCTCCCCCTCACCGCTCAAGGGAAACAAGGGGTGCAAGGTCACGTACGGCACGATTCGCAAGGACCTTGACCTCAGCGGGAAGGACGTCTTCAAAGGCGTATCACAGGACAAGGAGAAGGACGAGCCATTCTCCCCAAAATCCTGGCGCTGCCTGCGCGAGGCGCTGTGCGAGGACCACGAGAACCTGCTCGCCCGAATGCTCGAGGACCGCGAGTTGGGAGATGACATCTGCGAGGCGCTGACCTTCGCCAGCACCGAGGCGAGCCTCAACGAGCGACTTGACCAACTTGACATTACCGAGGAGGAACGCACGGCACTGTGTAGCAGCGTGCCGTTTACGAGCAAGTTCTTCAAGGGCTACGGAAGCCGCAGCCGCAAAGCCCTGGGAATACTCCTCGGCGCCTTCGAGGAGCCGGAGATTCGAATCCTCACGGACGCGGAGAAGGCAACTGGCCTTCTCGACCTGCGCCTTGCCGACCGGGGCATTCGCGCCGAGCTGCTCCCTCCCTACAACAAGTATGACCCGACTTGCCGCAACCCCGTAGTCCTGCGCGCCATGGGTCGCATGCGCCACATAGTCAATGCAGTCATTCGCATCCACGGCGTACCAGACGAGATTCACATTGAGCTCGGACGTGACCTCAAGATGTCCAAACGGGAGAAGCTCACCGTCAGCAAGAACCAGCGCGCAAACGAGGCGGCCAACAAGAAGTGGGCCGCAAAGGCCGCAGGCATTCTTGGCTGCTCCCCTGAGGAAGTTCCGGGACGCATCGTGCGAAAGCTCGCCATGCGAGAAGACCAGGGCGAGAAGGATGCATACACCGGGGCGACCATCGATCTTGAGCACCTCGTACGCGACGACCGCTACTGCGAGATTGACCACATCCTCCCCTACTCGAGGACGTGCGATGACAGCCGGGCCAACAAGGTTCTCGTGCTCTCCAAGAGCAACCAGGACAAGCGCGGGCGCACACCGTACGAGTGGATGACATCCGGAGAGCCAAGCGCGCCGGATTGGGACGAGTATCGCAATCGAGTCATGGCCACGGTCAAGTACGCACGCAAGCGTGCCAACCTTCTCAACACCGACCTCGGCCCTGAGGTGCAGGCTCAGTTCCTTGCCCGCAACCTCAACGACGACCGCTACATGTCCGTAGCCGTGAAGAACTATCTGGAAGACTGCCTTCTGTTCCCCGAGGACGGTCGCAAGAAGCACGTCACTGCCGTCGCCGGGGGCGCGACCGGCAACCTTCGCTGGGTCTGGGGCCTCAACTTTGGACAAGGAAACACCAAAGACCGAGACGACGACAGGCACCACGCCGTCGACGCGGCGATAATAGCCGCCTGCTCGGAGGGCACCGTCAAGAAAGTCGCCGAGGCAAGCTCAAAGGGTCGCGAGACGTTCAAGCAGCTGCGCAAGTCTCGCCTTGCTGACACCCAGCCTTGGCCCACCTTCGCCGAAGAGGTCATCGCGCGTCGTACCTTCGTAGTACCCGTTCGTATGGCCAACCACAGTGTCACCGGACGCGTCTTTGAGGACACACTCTACCACCTGGAGGGCTTTACCGATGACAAGGGCAGATATCCGCTAGTCAGGGCAGGCGAAAAGACCGTCAAGAAAGGTAACGTCCGCATCAGCCCCGACGGTTCGGTCAAGCTCATCGACGGAATGGCCTTCCTGCGGCTTTGGCTTGATCCGGACGCCCGGCCCAACGGCAAGGTCAAGGGCAAGTGGTACGCAGAGCCAGTCTACTATGCGGATATTCCTGCTATAAAGGCAGGGACGCATGTGCCGAGGGCATGCACCATCCATGTGGCGAGAAACGCGTGGGAGCCGGTACCGGGATCAGCGATGCGACAGAGGCCGGTAGTTCTGTTCTTCGGTGACGTGTTGATTGCAGGCGGGCATGTCGGTAGGTTCGCGGGAATCAACATCAACAGTTGTCGACTATGTATCACCAGTCTATTGACCAAAGACGAAGTGACCGATTGGCCCTCTCTTGGTTCCTGGGGTCAAGACACCCAAGTTCGCGTCCTCCAAGAGGATTGCCTCGGCCACTGCTATGACGGCCTTGTCATCAATCCGGACGATTCAACATTCCGTCTGCGCGAATAAACCAAACGAGTCGGGGGCTATGCCCAACCAGGCACGGCTCCCGACTCGTCACATTTCCTTAGGCAGATTCTTGTACACGCCCTGCCTATACCCCACCCGAACGACCTCGATGAGCAGCTTGCCCTCGTTGATTGTCGCTAGAATCCTGTAGCTACCGACCCTGTATCTCCACCCGTTCTTAGTTCCCTTGAGCGCTTTGGAGCCAGGAATGGACTTGGGATTCTCCTCGCTATTCGCGAGGTTCTCTTCCACCCATTTGAGAATCATCAACCGTTGCTTCTTCTCGATGGAAAGCAGCTCTTTTGTCGCAGCGCGCGACCATTCGACCTCGTAGCTCGTTCGGCTTCCATTGCCATGTGCTTGACTTCATCCATCGAGTAGCGTACGCCGTCGTCTACGGCCAAGGTGTCCTCGTACTCCTGACGGTCAGCTGCGTCTTCGACCATTTCGAGCGCAGCCTCACGGACCACATCGGAGAACGTCCTACCAACGAAGTCGGCATATGCCTGAATCCAGGACTTCTCCTCCAGCTCGAAGCGGATGGTCGTTGCTTCCATCGCCATTATCGTTCTCCTCAAATCGTATTTCGTCGTAATACGATTATACTCAGATGCACTTTTCTAAAACGCGAGAGTGAGCTGAGGCCCAGGGTCGTTTGCCCGGCTGGCATTCGGCCGACTATCTACGAGCACCTCTCGCCCCTCATATTGCTTCTCGGTGAGCGTAAGGACGGTAACCGCGCCGGCGATGGGCAGGTTGGCCTTCAGCCTCTTGAGATGGGCGTCAGCGCTGTCGCGAGAGAGCAGCACGCGAGAGTAGACACTGAACTGCTCCATGTGGTAACCGTCCTTGATGAGAAACTTCCGGAACTCCGCATATGACTTGCGCTCCTTCTTGCTGCCCGTAGGCAGGTCAAACAGCACTAGCATTCTCATGATTCTCATCATCGCCCCCTATTCCAGACCCGCCTTCTCAAGCGGGATCACCGCAGGTAGCTCAAGTAGAGACACATCGTTTGCCTTCACCGCTGCCTTAAGCGCCTCAAGTTCGTTCTCTATGGCAACTTGAACGGGAACTCTTCCCAGCGGAATTCTGACGAGGTACTCAAAAACCGATGCGAGTTCCCTCTTGCTCTCTGACGTCAAGGTCCCGCCGAGGCCCTTCTGGATAACGAGCAGATCAACGACTGGCCGGAACGGCTCGATAAGGTCGTCAACCAAATTGAAGGCGTTGAGATTGTTGCAATGGTGGATGCCCCGCGAAACGAGCCATCCTCCACTCACGGCCGTACGGCCAATGCCCGCTCTAAGGACTGTGTAGCCATAGTCAAGAGCTGCGGTAAAGGGGCCGTTACGACGACCACCTTCCGTAAGAGCCTTTTTGAAATAGGCGCTTGCGGCAACGGATTCCCTGTTTGACGTATCTCCCGAGAGGACGTCCTTGGCTATTGCCCTAACGGAAGAGCCATCCAGACCCAAAAGATCGAGAACCGCTGCCTGATTCAATATCTTCGCTTGAACGATTCTCTGCCAAAGGCGCTTCTGTATTGGCTTTGAGATGGCCAGCTGGTCATCAACAATCGCTGCGTGCCTTGAATGCGCGCCCAGCGGGAGAAGGAGTCCGTTGGGCATATGGTCGTCGCCGCAAAACATGACACCAATGCCAGCATCCGAGAACTTGGAGAGTGCAGCCGTGGTTATCTGGGCCTGGTGGGTTTCTATGACAAGGACCCAGATGTCTTCGAGAGGTATAAGCCCGCGAAGCTCTCCATGCTGGCAAATTGCAAGTGCATCATTTTTTATGGAGAGTGACGCAGCGTTCTGAATACAAACAGTCCTCTTTGGCATGGATTCTCACCTCACCGTTGAGCTATAATGTCCTCGTCTAGCAAGGTTTGTATCAACTGGGGAGTTGGAAGGAATCACGGCTAGACAAGGGAATCGCTTTTCCGATTACCCGCAAGGTAAGCCCGTCAGCATCTCTGGTGCCGGCGGGCGATCCTTTTTTTCTGCGAACGGTTTTCAGAAAAAGGTCTTCGGAGGAAGCATTTGACTACTCCAAACGCCATTTTTATTTCACCCCAAACCAAAACACCCCCTGCTCACAGGGGGTGTTTTGGTTTGGAATTGTACCAACTGGGGAGTTGGAGGGCCGGCAAGACTCGAGCTGCTCCAGCTTGTCTATGAGCACAATTGTACCAACTGGGGAGTTGGAGGGCCGGCAAGACTACCTGCCGGGCACCATGTCGAGCCTGTTCATTGTACCAACTGGGGAGTTGGAGGGCCGGCAAGACCCGCCCTGTCTCGCTCTAGCGCATCGACCAATTGTACCAACTGGGGAGTTGGAGGGCCGGCAAGACTGTGCTCCCGGATGGCCCGCTGGCGCTCCGATTGTACCAACTGGGGAGTTGGAGGGCCGGCAAGACCTGTCTGGTGCGCGGACGGCTTCATGACGCATTGTACCAACTGGGGAGTTGGAGGGCCGGCAAGACCGTCAAGCGGTGGGAGTCCGCGGCGTACCCATTGTACCAACTGGGGAGTTGGAGGGCCGGCAAGACTTCACGTCGTCATGCCTTCTCCGTCTCGTTATTGTACCAACTGGGGAGTTGGAGGGCCGGCAAGACCGAGGGGAAGTGGGGGTTGTACGGGACCAAATTGTACCAACTGGGGAGTTGGAGGGCCGGCAAGACTGATTAATGTATCCACTAATTGGTGACTTAATTGTACCAACTGGGGAGTTGGAGGGCCGGCAAGACCACCCACGTTCACAATGCCAGACGAGCTCGATTGTACCAACTGGGGAGTTGGAGGGCCGGCAAGACTGCCGCGCTTGAACTGTGCAAGTGGGTTAGATTGTACCAACTGGGGAGTTGGAGGGCCGGCAAGACCGCCACCCCTCGCGGTCCCACACGTCGCGGATTGTACCAACTGGGGAGTTGGAGGGCCGGCAAGACCTCCTCGCAGAGCTCTATCGTGACGCCGAAATTGTACCAACTGGGGAGTTGGAGGGCCGGCAAGACTCCCTCACCGTCGCGCTGCTGGACGGCGTGATTGTACCAACTGGGGAGTTGGAGGGCCGGCAAGACGGTCCTGTGCACGCCGATGAGGGCACGGCGATTGTACCAACTGGGGAGTTGGAGGGCCGGCAAGACCTGTGCGCCTGCTACGGGCTCGGCCGGCCTATTGTACCAACTGGGGAGTTGGAGGGCCGGCAAGACTGAGGCAGCGCGAGGCTGACGAGAGGGCCGATTGTACCAACTGGGGAGTTGGAGGGCCGGCAAGACTCTTGATACACATACTATAGTCCCCACTGGATTGTACCAACTGGGGAGTTGGAGGGCCGGCAAGACTCTTGATACACATACTATAGTCCCCACTGGATTGTACCAACTGGGGAGTTGGAGGGCCGGCAAGACCTCTGGTCCTCGTACTCGCCAATGAGCACGATTGTACCAACTGGGGAGTTGGAGGGCCGGCAAGACTGGCAGTATTGCAGTGATGGGCGAATCCCAATTGTACCAACTGGGGAGTTGGAGGGCCGGCAAGACCTCCGCGATGCTCTGCTGGATGAGCCACCAATTGTACCAACTGGGAAGTTGGAGGGCCGGCAAGACTAGAGGACATGGACATCACGCGCGTCTCGGATTGTACCAACTGGGGAGTTGGAGGGCCGGCAAGACCTCCGCCGCGCGCTCCCTTGCCTGCGCCGAATTGTACCAACTGGGGAGTTGGAGGGCCGGCAAGACCTGTCTGGCTTTACAGGCGAGTATGACGAAATTGTACCAACTGGGGAGTTGGAGCTCGATGGCGCATTATCGCAGCGGCACCCAAGAAGTTGGGCATACTGCCCTGAAGTCAGTTGCGCGCATGAGCCAGCCGCGCAGTCAGGAGGATTCATGACCATCCAGAAGCCCGAGCCGCTTGTCATTGGGAACAGGGCGTTCTACACCCTCACCTCGTATGGACCGGTTGACGTGCAGGTGCACGTTGTCCACACCACGGACGAGGAGGTCGAGCTTGCCGTACGAAGCCTGGTGCGAGAGGCCGGCGGAACCGAGAAGGACCTCGCCGATCCCGCATGGGTAGCCGACAAGTTCGATGGCATCGAGAACGAGCAGCGCCTGCGCGAGCAGACCCGCGCGTATCTCAGCTCCCTGAGCGAGGACTCTGCCGAGGAGCAGAAGGCCGACGCGTGTCTCGACGCGCTCGCCGAGCGCCTGTGCCAGTCGGTCCCGGCATCCCAGGTGGCGCAGGTGAAAGACACGCTGTTCCAGGACATCGCGCAGAAAATCGCCACGACCGGCCAGCCCATGGAAGCCGTTCTCGCGCAGATGGGCGTGCGGTCCGACCAGCTCGATGCGATGCTCCAGGCCGAGGCCACGAAGGAGGTCGAGCACGAGGCGGCGCTTGACGCCTATGCAAGCGAGAAGAACATCAAGGTCGACGAGACCGAGCTGCCACACCTGCTGCAGCTCTCCCCCACCGACGCGCAGGCCCTCATCGCCCGCGCGAAGGCGGTGAGCCAGATGGATCAGCTGTTTGAGGCGGCCCGTCGTACGAAGGCTCTCGAGGCAGTGGTTGCCGAGTGCAACTGCACCTACGTGCAGGAGACCGAAGACGAGGCCAAGAAGCGCATGGAGGAGGTCGTGGAGGTCATGCGCAAGGCTGCGAACGCAGCGGCTTCTGGCGGAACTGACGCTGGCGTCGATGCCGGCACGGATTCGGGCCTCAAACTGGTCTGACAGCCTTGTGTAGGATGCAGCGGGCGCCATCGCACAGGACGACAACGCAACGGGGAGGCCGACCGGTGTCGACCTCCCCGTTTTTGTGCCTTTTCTATGAGCGAGCGTTACTCGGCTGCGGGAGTCTCGGCTACGGCCTCGGTGGCCTCGGGCTCAGCGGGAGCCTCGGCGGCCTTCTCGGCAACCTTAGCAGCCTTTGCCTCGGCCTTCTTGGCGTACTCGGCGGCACGCTTGGCCTTCTCGGCAGCCTTGGCCTCCTTGGTGGCCTTGCGGGCGGCCTCCTGCTCTGCGGCCTTAGCGGCCTTGGCAGCCTTCTCGGCCTTGGCTGCATCGAGCCTGGCCTGAGCGGCGCCACCGAACTTGTTGGCGAAGCGCTGGACGCGGCCGCCAGTGTCGACGAGCTTCTGCTGGCCAGTGTAGAACGGGTGGCACTTGTCGCAGAGATCGATGACAAGCTCGGGCTTGGTGGAACGCGTCTTGAACGTGTTCCCGCAGGTGCAGCGGACGGTGCACTCCACGTAGTTAGGGTGAATTCCTTGCTTCATTGCAGGGCTCCTTTTGTCGGTCCTGGTTTCCGACCAGGACAGGGGTGGTGATGTCTTGGCGTGGGTTGCCCCACCCCAAGACGGTCAAGCTCTCGGAGTATAGCAAATTGGCTGCAGGCGGTGTGTGGAGAATCGCTAGGTGTGTCGAGACGTGCACGGGAACGATGCGGAGCGACCCCGCCACGGGTCCGACCGGCCCCGAGCGACCCCGGGCCAGCTCCGAGACCAATCCAAAAAGTGAACACGTTTTCAATCGGGGCAGCCATCTTGGCCACGTTTTCCAAGCAGCTGGTTGCTACCAGTCGAATTCGTGTTCACTTTTGTGCGTGGGGACAGGTGGTTCGCAGCCCAGACGACACGGGCGAGAAGCCCGACGGCCCGTGACGAGCGTCCACCCGACGTACCACGAACGTCCACGGATGTCGCCTGCGCACCAGCGGCGCGTATGTTCTAATGAACACGCGGGTCGCGGGCGAGCCAAGCGCGCTTCCGTCCTATCCCCCGTTTTCTCGACATGGAAGGATCGCCCATGTTTCTCGCTGTAGACGTTGGCAACACCCAAACCACGCTCGGCCTCTTCGATGAGGACGGTAGCGTAGCGCATGGATGGCGCATGGCGACAAACCGCACGGACACCCCCGACATGATCGATGCCCGCCTGCACGGCTACTTCAACAAGGACGGTTTTGACCAGGCGCGCGTCACGACTGCGGGAATCGCCTGCGTGGTACCCGTGCTTACGCAGGCATGGCACAGGTGCCTGCTCGACCGCACCGGCACAGAGCCCCTGGTAATAACCCCGCAGGCAGACTCCGGGATACGCATCGACATGCCCAATCCCACCCAGGTGGGCGCAGACCGCATTGCCAACGCCGTGGCCGCACGGCACTCCTACGGCGCGCCGGTCATCGTCGTTGACTTTGGGACCGCAACCAACATCGACGTCATCGACGCCACGGGCGCCTACCGCGGCGGCGCAATCTCCCCCGGCCTCATGCTCTCGGCGTCGGCGCTCTTCTCGAGGGCGGCAAAGCTCGCAAGCGTGCCCATCGAAGCCCCAGCCCACGCGCTAGGCGAGACAACCGAGGAGGCCGTACAGTCTGGCATTGTCATAGGAGCGGCAGCTCAGGCGGAAGGCCTTGTCGCCCGTATCAAGCGCGAGCTGGGCATAGAGAATGCGCCTGTGGTGGGAACTGGTGGCCTCGCCCGTACCGTGAGCGCGGCAACCGACCTCTTCTGTACTGTGGACCCCGGCCTCACGCTGCGTGGCATCCGTGAAATCTGGCTGCACCAGCAGTGCTAATGATGAATAGAGCGCTCGTGGGAGCTCATATCCCGCGAGCGCTCATGCTCCCAAGATGGCTAAAACGGAGGTGGGATCAGCCTATGCGTGAATGCGAGTGCCAGACAAGCCTGCCATTGCCTCTGCGGCGTGCTCGAGCGAACCGATAATGCAAGTTCGACCCTGCCTGCTCTCTGCAAACTTTACTGCAGCGCGTACCTTAGGCTCCATTGAACCCTTGCCAAACTGCCCTTTCTCGAGGTATCGATTTGCCTCTTCGACAGAGATGTCAACAAGGTCTTCCTGGTTAGGCTTACCAAAGTTGATTGCCACGTGGTCCACGGCAGTCAGCAAGACCAACCTGTCTGCATGGCAATCCTCAGCAAGCAGCTCGCCGCCCATATCCTTGTCGATAACCGCCGCAACACCCTTGTAGGCGCCCTTGTCGGAATAGTCCCTGACAACGGGGATGCCGCCACCCCCGCAGGCAATCACGATGAACTCATTATCCAGCAGGTTCAGAATGCTCTCACTCTCGACGATCTTCTTCGGAACGGGAGAGGCAACCACCCTTCGCCAACCACGCCCTGAGTCCTCGATAAACGTCCAGTCCGGATGTTTCGCATTTTCGGCCACGGCCTCCTCACGGGTGAGGAATGCGCCGATGGGCTTAGTTGGATTCTCGAAAGCCGGGTCCTCGGGATCGACCTCTATTTGGGTGACGACCGTCGCAACATGCCATCGCTTGTACGCTTTGTGCATCGCGGCGCCAATTGCCTGCTGAAGCTGATACCCAATGTAACCCTGACTCATTGCGCCGCACTCTGGCAGATCCATGTCTGGAATCTTCTGCGGATTGACCTTGTGTGCCAGCTCGAACGCGCTCTCTATCATCCCGACTTGAGGACCGTTCCCGTGGGTGATAATGATTTCGTTTCCCTGTTCAATTACACGAAGCAGCGTTGGTGCGGCATCGCGAAGGCGAGTCATCTGTTCTTCTGGCGTATTGCCAAGCGCGTTGCCACCCAATGCAATGACTACACGGTTGACCGGCAGGTTCCAATTCATCTCAATCCTTCCCTTCCGGGACGCCCGTCTGAAGATCCCACCCCCCGATGGACTCCTCCGGGACAAATGCTGTATTTGCAAACTAATGAACTAAAGCTAGATGCCAGCCTGAGACTCAGTTGTCAGCATCGAAAATGGCGCGGTCTATGCCGTCGCTATAGTCAGCCGCAACCATCAGAGCGCAGTACACGTCCGAGTTCACGTTGAGAATCGTACGTATGGCACCCACCGGGTAGGTAAGGCCCGCAAAGATTCCAATGCTGTTGAGCGGCAGCCCGAGCTGCGGAACAATCATAGTCAGCGAGACAAGGTCGGCACCAGGCGCAACGGCATTGGCAAGCGAGAGGAGCGTGCAGATCACCGTCAGCGAAACCAATTCTGCTCCAGCATAGGTGACCCCATAAATCTGCGCGATTGTTAGCGACGTCACAGCAAGATGGATGGAAGCGCCATTGGAGTTGAGCGGCATACCAAGCGGAAGCACGAGGTCAGCGATGTCTTCGCGCAGACCGAGTCTCTCCTTGGCATCCTGCATCTCAACGGGAAGGGTCACAGCGCTCGACGTGGTAGAGAGCGCCATCACGCTCATGCGCCACATCTTGCGAATCAGGCGCGCGGGGTACAGCCCGCAGCGCACGCACACGACAACAATCCATAGAACCATGAACAAGAGAACTGTGCTGCCGAGAACGAGCAGGTACTTCAAGAGTGGCACGACGACCTCGGCGCCCATGGAACCAACCGTCGCGGAGACATAGCAGAAGATGCCGACGGGAGCGACCTTCATGACCGCACGGATGATATTGAGGATAAGCGCCGCAAGCTCAACGCAGAAATCGTAGACCACGCACTTGTTGTCATACGCCTGCCTCCAACCAGAGCAGACCAGACCCAGGACGATTGCAAAGACGATACAGGGGACTATGGCACCGGCGCTCATCGATGCCACGATGTTTGAACCAAAGAAGCCCAAGACGGTATCCTGCCAAATCCCATTCGATACCTCCACCGTTGTTGTTGCGTTCTGCACGAGAACAGAGTTGGCGAGGCCGACACCGGGCTGAAAGACGAGAGTGCAAACGATGCCGAAGGCGGACGCGAGAATTGAGGACGCGGCAAACCAGATGATACCCTTGATTCCGATGTTAGAGAGGTCCTTAGCAGTAAGGCCACCAATGGCCTCGATGATGGTGCACATGACAAATGGCACGATGCCCATCTGAACCAGGTGGAAGAAGATGTCACCGATGAACTTAACGTTGTTCGTCGACTCACCAACAGTGGCACCCACAATGAAACCCGCAACCATTGAGATAACGATGAGCATTGTCGGGGATGTATTCCTGGTCTTTCCTGCAGTCATGTTTCACTCCTTCTTGGAATTGAAGGAAAGGGGTGCGATGCCCCATCGCACCCCTCCGCAACACGTTTCCTTCCGTCCTCGCAGAACCCCTTGGGCCCGTCTATGCTTCGACCTCGGGCTTGGGGGTCTCTTTGTCGTAGAAAACCTCCGAATGGAGCTTGCCCTCGCTTGCAGAGACCATCAGACAGGTGTACACGTCGCCATCGACGTTGAGGATGGTACGGAGCGCACCGGTGGGATACTCGAGGCCGGCAAAGATGGCGATGGACTCCATGGGCAGACCGAGCTGGGGAACGATCATGGTCATAGAGACCAGCGACGCGCCAGGCGAAACGGCGTTGGCCAGGGAGAGCAGGAAGGAGATGATCCACACGTAGACGAGCTGGCCACCACTGAAGGCGACACCGTAAATCTGAGCAATCGTCAGAGCCGTCACGGCAAGGTGGATGGCAGCACCGTTGGAATTGAGTGGCATGCCGAGGACCATGAGAAGGTCAGCGATTTCGGGGTCAGCGCCGAGCTTGGACTTGGTGTCCTCAAGGGCGGTCGGCAGCGTAACGGCGGAGGAGATGGTGCCCAGCGCAAGAGCACTCATCGGCCACATCTTCCGAATCAGGCGGATGGGGTTGTACTTACAGCGCACCGACACAAGGGCAATCCAGATGACAAACATTATCGCAACGGCAATGGCCATAACGACAAGGTACATTGCGACAGGGATAAGGACCGCAAGGCCAAGGCTGCCAATCATTGCGCTCACATAGCAAAAAATGCCAATGGGGGCAATCTTCATCACCGCACGGATGATGTTGAGGATGAGCTTGGAGAGCTGGCTGCAGAAGTCATAGACGAGGCACTCGTTGTCATGGGTCCTGCGCCAAGCGGAGCAGGCGAGGCCAAGTGCGATAGCGAACACGATGCACTGAACCATTGATCCATTGCTCATGGAAGAAACGATGTTCGAGCCGAAGAATCCGCTGATTGTATCCTGGAAGGTAACGCTGGTGGATTGGTAATCGACAGAGGCCGTTGAGGCTTCGATGCCTGCGCCGGGCTGAATGTTGACCGCAAGAACAAGGCCGATGCCGGCAGCAAGCAGAGACGATGCCGCAAACCAGCCAATACCTTTCAGGCCGTACCCGGAGAACGCCTTTGCATCAAGGGCGCCGACCGCTTCAATGATGGTGCACATAACAAAGGGAATGATGCCCATCTGTACGAGATGGAAGAAAATGTCGCCAATGAACTTAACGTTATTCATGGGCTCACCGACAATGAAACCGACAACGACCCCGAGCACCATGGAGATGACAATCAGCGTCGTTGAACTTACTCCCTTTTTCTTATCTGTCATTTGTCTCACTTTCCCTTTCATCCGGCCTGTCGTACTTGCCTTATGTGCCAAATGCGCCTTTGTGCCGGACACTCTCCCCCCCCAGCTCGAATCTCAACGCAAGGCTCAGACCCCAAAGCCCATCTGCACCAGAAGTGTGTCCAACTGCAAGGAGCCTCCTGAGCGCTCCATCGACCAGCTCTCCGTTCCTCAGCCCATCGGTCAAGTCGACAAAGCCTCGGTTCGCGTATCCCTTACTCATCGCGCCAAGATAAGCCGCACTGACATCCGTCGTTATCTCGAGATTCTCCTTGGCTATCGCATCGCAAAACTCTGTGCCAACCCCTCCCATTTGAAGGCCGATGCCATAACCCACAAGCACGTCATCCCCCGAAGGAGTGAGCCCGATTCCACGTCCAAGCAGATACGAGATGCAGGCCTTGCGGCACTCGCTTGTATCCAACCCCCTCGACATGAGTTCTGCCACACGTTCCAGCGCCCCATCCGCGGGCAAGCCGAGCCGTCCCTCGAGCGAAAGCCCGTCCAGCATGCAGAGAAGATCGCCCCTCTGACAGGCATTCAGACGTGGAATGCCACAGGCGGAAATCCGAAACGCACCAAGATGCACCTGGATGACAAGCCCCACCCCATACACCCGAAGAACACCGTCACGGACCTGTGCCCTGCCGCCAACCCGCACGCTTTCCAGCAGGGGCCGCAGACAATCCTCTGGCAAAGCGATGCCAAGAACCGACAGCCCGTCCCCCTCAAGCCCGATGTGCAGAAGCACACTCGGCAACCGCACGTTGAGGCTCGAAGAGAACACACTGTGGACAACTCCCGTGGCGTTGCCTCTCGTGCGGGCGAGGGCGAAATCGCTAATGACGCCCCCGCCCGTCCAGTCTATAAGCCCACCACCCACGCGCTACTCGATGCCAAGCTTGACGCAATATGTCTCGAGTGCCTTCTCGAAGCACGCGAGAGGGGCCCTCACGGTACCCGCGCCAACCTGTCCGACGCCGGCCTTCTTGTGGGCAATGCCCGTGTTGATAAGAGGAGTAATCCCGGTCGCAACGACCTTTCGGATGTCAATGCCGAGGCACGTGCCCTTGAAGTCCCAAGTGGGAATCGTCCAGTTGGGGTTGTGGGTCACGCAGATGCGCTCCATCTCGTTAGAGATGTTCAGCGCGTCCTCAAACCCGCCTGCACCAACGAACCGGGTCACGCCTGGCGCAGCAACCATTGCCATACCGCCCACACCCACGGTCTCGGTAATCGACGAGTCACCGTTGTCAGGGCAGCCGTCTTCCTCGCTAAACCCGGCAAAGTAGAGACCGCGCGGCGTATTGACCGGCGCCGTGAACCACTCGTCGCCACATGCGCCAATGCGCACACCGAACTCGTAGCCATTGCGAGTCATCGTAGTGACAATGCAACTCTCCTCATCCTTGCGTGCGTAATCCACGATGGCCTTGCCGGTGGCCATCATCACGTTGAGGAAGAACTGGTCCGTATCCGCAAGGAACTGAATCACTCGCTCTTTGGCGCCCTCGGAAGCGTCGGTCCTGACGATGAGCGGCGCCACTTCCTTTAGGAAGTTAAGGGATGCCGCCATATTGCGCTGATGGAACTCGTCTCCCTGCGTAATGGCGCGCGCGATAAGAGCGCTTAGGTTGATGCCGCCGTCCTTGAGCTTGAGCGCCTTGGAGAGAACCGGGCCAAGCTCATCCGCCATCCAGTGGAGCCTGTCGACAACCTCCTGACTATACGCGCCAAAGCGGAGAACCTTGCCTATGCCCTCGTTCATGGTGCAGTATGCAACCGTGTCATCAACCACGTTGCGGACGACGAGGACAGCCATATTCGCTGAGGTGATACCGCCCATCGGGCCAACGGCGTGAACGTGATGGCAGGGCATGAACTCAACCTCACCGGACTCGAGGAGTCTGAGCACCTCGTCCTCGGTCTGCGCCCAGCCCTCGAACAGCGCCGCACCGATGCAGGAGCCCCTCATCGGCCCCATCATGTGCTCCCAGGTGATGGGAGGACCGGAGTGCAGCAGTGTCTTCTTCTCTCGGTTTAGCTCCGGTATCACAGTCTTAGCGGGGACTACGTCTACGAGGAACGGTTGAGAGTTCTTGAACCTCTCGACCATACGAGCGTTCGCTGCGTCAATCTCATCGCGACGCTTGTCGAGTTCATCGAGCAGATGGATCATTCGCTTGTTTCCGCCGGCGAGAGGCTTCCAGTCAAACTGCACCGTCTTCGCGCCATACGCACGCAGCGATTCGTTGAAGCTCTTGACGCCAACGTTGATAATGCGAGGGGTGGTGTTGAGAAGCTCGGTCACTTGAGCGCTGGGCTGTGGCAAGGGTGACTGGTCCTTGATTTCATAGGGAATGACGTCACGGTCCTTCTCGGCGAAATGAATGCCCTTGAGCTCAAGGGCCAGACGAATGGCGCGCGCATTCGAGGTCTCCATGATGGCGCCGGCATCGCGGAGTTCCTCGAATGACTTGTGGTAATCCTGCGGGTCGTTCTCGGTCCCAGTGACAGAGCCCACGAAGTAGAACTCTCTACCCTCAGCCTTTGCCTTCTCCAACTGCTCGCTAATCACAGGAGCGAGAGCGCCTGCCATGTCCGGATGGCATCCATAGCCAAGCATGCAATCGAAGAGGATGACGCCGGTGGACTCCATGGGGGCGTACTTGCGAATGTAATTGATGCGAACCTCGGGGTCAATCATGGGATGTGGCTTGCCCTGCGTATAGATGTCGTCACCGAGGTCAATAACATCATAACCCTTGGCGTGCAGTATGTAGCCATCCTCTTTGACGACGCCGCCCAGGTCAAGCGCCTCGGAAACGAGCATGCCTGCCTCGTTCGCAAGGGTTCCGCCAGAGTAGAGGCCGATGACCGTCTTGTCTTCGGGAAGGGGCTTGTCGCACGTAAAGTCCAGAGGCTCGAGGTAGTTCTTCTTTACGGGGTTGCCGTTTGCAAGGTCAACCGCAATGCGGGCGGTCTCCTCGAGTGTGTGGGCGAGATAGACTTTGCCGAGATGATGCTCAGGCTTCTCGCCAAGGAAGATGGCCACAACGGGCTTCGTGCACTTCTCCAAAAGGTCAATGACTTCGTCGCGGACCTCTGGCGCAGGCGGCTTCGAGATGACGCAGATGACATCGGTAGGCTCGTGGTTCTCGAGGCCCACGACGGCGTCCTTCACCGTAGTTGCCCCAACCTCAGCGCTAAGGTCACGGCCACCGGTGCCAATGGCGTGGATGAGGCCTCCGCCAAGGCGATCGATGATGGCAGCGACCTCCTGGATGCCAGTCCCCGACGCCCCCACGATACCGATGTTGCCCGGCTTGGAGACGTTAGTGAATGCGACAGGAATAGATGAGATGACACCCGTGCCGCAATCCGGCCCCATGAGCATGAGGCCCTTCTCATGTGCCTTGTGCTTGAGACGCACCTCATCGTCAAGTGAGATGTTGTCCGAGAACGAGAACACGTTGAGTCCGCGGTCAAGTGCCTTCTCAATCTCAGGCGTGGTGTACTCACCAGGCGTAGAGAAGAGGGCGAGGTTAGCGTCGGGAAGCGCCTTCAGGGCATCATCCCAGTTGGTAACCTCCTTCAAATCGGGCTCGCTCTTCTTGACGGACAAATCCGATAGGAACTCCTCCGTCTTTGCGAGAACCGCATCGAGAACGTTTGGGTCCTCGGAGTCGACCACGACAACCATATCGCTCGGGCTGGCAGCTTCGGCCTCCGGCGTGAGCAAACCGGCGTTTCTAAAAATGTCTTTGTTGGCTTCCGTCCCCATCATGATCTGACTCTTCGTCACACCTTCAAGGGCATTAATCCTGTTGGTAAGGAGCATCAGGTTGATGGAATCCTGATAGCTGTTCTTCTTGACCACCGTTTGGAGCATGAGGACCTCCCTGAAATAGCGGTTCTTCATCATGCTGAGGTCATGGCCCGGCCGGAACCCATAACCTCCCTTGACGTGATGGCTCAAGTTTCTCGTTGGCAGTCATAATGGTCTTGTGCTATGGGGGATAAGTTTTTGCGGTTTCTTTTTTCATATTTGGAAAAGCTCTGATAAACACCCCCGACTATTCTGCACATAAGAAGAACTAGCCCAACTGTTTACCGGGAGGCTATATGGCGGAATCCGCCCTGCCACAGAGTGAACGACAGATGATTATGAAGGATATCCTGTGTCTACCTTCTCTGGAGGGAGCCGTGGTCCTCGCCGGTGCTTCTGGACTAGACCGCGAGGTCACAAACGCGATGGTCATGGAAGGCCCTGATGTTGAGAAGTGGGGAAGGCCGGGCCTCGTCCTCGTTACGAGCCTCTTCGCTCTCATTCCTTTGGGCCCCAGCGATCGCCTCGAGTTCTATGACAAAGTCGCCGGCATCGGCATAGCCGGAATAATCTACAAGCCGGGCAGAACGCCAGCAGAGTTACTCCAGCCTTCTCTCGATGCCTGCGAGGCGCGGTCGATACCATTTGTTCAGATGAAATCTACGATCAACTTCGAGGCAGTCCTCATGGATGTCATGGGCACCGTAATCGATTCCAATGCACAACTCCTCGACAGTTTCTATGAGACCCACCGGAAGACCATGCGCTTGGCACTGCAGCAGCCGAGCATCTACGAAGTGGTTTCCCAGTTGAAGGAGCGCATGGGATGCGAGGTCAGCTTCTTCGACAGGGCAGACGATGCCCACGTGGGAACTGACGAAGATGCAAGCGCGTTCGAGTCGGCAACGCTCTCGGAATTTCGCTACCAGAAATACCAGACAAACCACTACTACAATGCAACGCTTCGTTACTGGGACACGCATTCCGAGCCAGCACTGGCGGTCAACATTCCAAGCCAGTCGCATGGCTCTTGTTATCTCATTGTGCATACCATTCCAGAGGATGTATCGGCCTTCCAGCGCATGACAATAGACAACTACGTGAACCTCCTCTCGATCGAGCTCCTCAAGCAGGAGGCAATAGACCAACAGCTATACAACCGGAACAACATGCTCGTCCACGACCTCCTCCAAGGTCGCTATGTTTCGAATGAGGAGGTCGATGAGGCCATAGATGAGCTTAGCATTGGAGCCCACGCCCTCTACCAGGTAATGCTGCTGAGATTTTCGGTGCTTGACCCCTCTCAGACGGACAGGGTGCGGGACCTGCTTAATACTTTCCAGCGCAGGGTCCGCCGATTGTATCCCAATTCCGTTTTCTTCGAGAGCAACAACCGCCTCTCGTTCCTTCGCAACCACACATCCGGTTCTATTGGATTTGACAAAGACGAGATGGCGACCATTCTTGACAACATGCATGGTGATGACTCTCTGCCGCGCTTTTCTCATCTGTTAGTGCTCTCAAGCCATGTCAGCCGCTACGACATCCCCCGGGCAAACACGGAGGTTCTCTCCATCTACAAGTTGTTCGATGCGAGCCAGCTCGCCGACCGCTACATCAGATACGAGGACCTTGGACTCTTGAAGTTCTTCATTGACATCGGGGACTCCTCGAAGCTCGCGTCGTATCTCGATCCGCGATTGGATCGGCTCAGGCAAGAGAACCCGGAGGGCTTCCGGACTCTTGCAACGCTCTGCGCTAATGAATGCAGCTACAGTGCGGCGGCAAGCCAACTCTACGTGCATCCCAAGACGGTCCGCTATCGCGTCGAGCGCATACGCGATGAGTACGGGGTTGACGTTCACAACACCGATGATCTGATGCAGGTACTACTTGCAGAGAAAATCTTCGCGCTGCTTGGCCCCAACTGGAAGTCGTAAGTGGAAAGTCTCGGACTAAATTGATTGGAAGTTCTCATGACTCGTGAGGAAGTATTCACATGGGACGGGATTCGTGCTGGGATTACGATTCACGAGCCCGGCGAAGGTTTAGACGGTTCACGGTCTCTCCCCCTCTCCCGCTCGCTCACCCTTTACCTTCACGGCGGAGGGCTACTTTATGGCGAGCGAGATGACTTGCCCAAGCCATACGTAGACGCCTTCGTCGCACGTGGATGCAAGCTTATGCTTGCGGACTATCCTCTTGCGCCCGAGACCCCCATCAGGGGCATCAATGCCTTTGTCGATGGACTCTGGCAGTGGGTGGCGGGCACCATGGCATCACTTCTTGGGGCAGAACGGATTTTCGTATTTGGGAGGTCCGCAGGAGCATACCTTGCGCTCACTCTCTCTTCTCGGATAGCGCAGTCTGGGTCGCCCGTTCGACCAACGGGAGTCATCGATTTCTATGGCTACGGTGACATGTGCGATGAGCGGCTTACCGTTGCCTCAAAGCACTACCAGCAGTATTCGCCAGTTTCGTCAGATTCAATTCGTGACATTGTGAGCGACGCGCCCGTAACGTCCGGCCCCATGAGCGAACGGTACTCACTCTACGTATACGCGAGACAGAACGGATGCTGGCAATCCATGCTTGGCCTTCAGCCGGATGAAAGGGATCCGAATGCACTCACCCCATCCAGACAGTCCGGCATGCCCCCGGTCTTCTACGCCGCATCCACCGCTGACGAGGATGTGCCATACGCTGTATCTAAGTCACTCGCACGGGCGCTTCACGCAAAAATGTTCACTGCATATGGCCTTGAGCACGATTTTGATCGGGATATCGATAACCCCGCAGGACTCGAAGCCTATGAGAAGTGTCTGGACTGGATGGAAGGGCTAGTACAAGACAAGGCGTAGGCGTGCGGACTCACGTCCGGCCGAGAAGCCCGCACCTACTTCGCCGCGCGGATCGACGCCTGCTCGGGCGAGACCTCAACCTCGCCGCCCAGCTCGTTTCTCACCGTGGCGCGACCCCACACGTCAACGCCCGCAAGGGTGCCTCGCATGGCCACACGACCGTTGGGATACACCAGCTCGACCGGCTTGCCTATAAGCACCATGCGGTCAAAGTAGTCCGAGAGGATTGGCGCAAGCGGACCCGCCATGGTGCCACCCGCCCCCACGGCTCTCGCCCACGCATCGACGCGGGCGAGAATGGCGCCGCACACGGCATCTGCGACCCGATCGCCTCCGGGCAACTCCGCAGCGTGCGCACCGCCCTCCACGTCAAACGCCAGCGAGCAGACCACGAACATCCCCCCAGCGTAACCGGCGCTCGCGCGCACGCGTGCCACCAGCCCCGTGCCGTCTTCGCTCACGACATCCGCTGGCCAGCCCACGCCCACACCAGAGGCGCCAAGCTGCTCGAGGCCCTCGCAGGCACCAAGGGCAGCAACGTAGGGCACGCCCGAGAGGCTCCCCATGCCCACCTGCGGCCGCAGTATGCAGGCAAGCTCAAGCTCCCCATCCTCGCGATGCGAGAAGAGCCCGCCGTGCGCGCCTCCCTCTCGCGCACGCTCGATGGCCCACTCAGCAGCTACTCCCATACGATCTCTCCGAGGTCGGCCATGACGTGGCCAACACGATCATCCGGGTCGACCACGTTCACGCCGGAGTGCCGCAGGAAGCGCACGGGGTCGTGCATGAGGTCCTCCATGGGCACCAGCACAAAGTCGCGCTCGCCAAGACCCGGGTGGGGCAGCGTAAGGCGTCTGCCCGCGTGGGCCTCGTCCTCAACCCATGCCAGGTCGCAGTCGATGGTGCGCGGACCGTGGCCAGCCTGTCCGGGGTCACGCTCTCGACCCAGCGCATCCTCCACGGCAAGCAGCTGTCCCAGGAGCACCAGGGGGTGAAGCTCGGTGCGAATCTCGGCTACGGCGTCGGCAACCGGCGTCACAATGCCGTAGGCAGGCTCTGTCTCGTACGCGTGGCTCACCGAGACCACACAGGTAAGCGGGATGTCGTCAATCATCTGGACGGCGCGCGTGATGTTGGCGAGGCGGTCGCCCACGTTGGAGCCAAGCGCCACGAAACCTTGGCGAGAGTCCTTGTGCGAGACGGCCCAGAAGGCGTTCACGGCCTGCGCTGTGCCAGCGACGTTGTGAACGCGCAGGATGCGGGCACCGTTTTGGATCGAGGAGATGCATGCGCCATACGCAGCGGGGTCCGCCTCGCCCGCCGTACCCACGCCCGCGACAGCACCCACGAAGCCCCTACGCGAGACGGCTGCCAGCAGCGGATATCCCATCGAAGCCATGGAGCGCGTGGCGCGCTGGATGACCACGTCCTCATCGGCATACTTGTCGAAGCCCGCCCCGGGATCGAGACAGATGCGATTGTGCGCAACGCCGGCCTGCATGAGGGTGCGTGCCTGGTCACCGAGAAAGCCCATCACCTGGCGCATGATGGGTGCCTCGTCAGGCAGCGTGAAGCGGTGCTGAGAAGTCATGGGGCGCGCTGCCGGCGAGCGCGTAGGGCGGGAGTCGTCAAGAAGAACCTCTCGCCTGGGCGTGTGGGAGCCAAGCCCCTCATGCTCCCAGTGCATGACCACGCAACCACAGCCCGTATCGGCAGCGACCTCGACCATTTTGGGGTTGGTAAAGCCGGCGGCGTCGTTCACGATGGAGGCCCCAAGGCGCACGCACATCTTGGCAACGTCCGGGTGGGACGTGTTCACCGAGACAATCGCGCCCTCGGCAACCAGGGCACGGATCACAGGCACCACGCGCTCGGCCTCCTCGTTGGAGGCAAGGGGCTCCCGGCCGGGCGCCACGGGCACGGCACACACGTCGATGATGTCTGCGCCCTCGTCGAGCATCTCAAGGCCGCGCTCGGCAGCGGCTTTGGTGTCGATGCCACCCTTGCCATCCGGGAAGGCCTCCGGCATCACTTCGAGGATGCCCATGATGCGGGGCCGCGCGAGCGAGAGCTCGTGCGAGCCGACGAGCCAGGTTGCGTAGTTCTCTCGGAGCACAGACATCGACCTCCCGTTGACGGTGCCACGCGCAGGCGCGGCGGGGGACGGCATGTGCCCGCCCCGGATTCTGAACATTGTAGCGTGTGCCCTTGGGACCTAGCGGTCGAGCCGCCCAGACGCAACCGAGCGTCCCGCCGTACGACCCGAACGCGCCGGCGACTAGAAGGCGAACGCTTTCGCGATGTCGCAGGCGCACACGAGATCGGCGGCGCTGTCCTGCGGCGTGGGCAGCCTGTTGACAATCACGAGGTCATCGCCCTGGAAGTACCGCACGAGACCTGCCGCCGGGTAGACCACGAGCGAAGTCCCGCCGATGATGAGCATGTCGCAGGACTGGATGGCTTCCGCCGCGCCAGCCAAGGTCTTCTCGTCCAGCGATTCCCCATAGAGCACGACGTCTGGCTTGATGCGCCCGCCGCACTTCTCGCAGCGCGGAATGCCGGTCGTGCCCATAATCCACTCCGCCGGGTACACGTGTCCGCAGCGCTGGCATATGTTGCGATGCACCGAGCCATGCAGCTCAAAGACGCACTTCGAGCCCGCCGCCTGGTGCAGCCCATCGATGTTCTGCGTCACAACGGCAGCGAGCTTGCCCTCGCGTTCGAGCTCTGCCAGCTTGTGGTGGGCCTGATTGGGCTTGGCCCCAAGGGCAATCATCCGCGTGCGGTAGAAGTCGAAGAACTCCTCCGCGTGGGTGAGATAGAACTCGTGGCTCAGCATCTCCTCGGGTGGATATTTGAACTTTTGGTGATACAGGCCATCCTCGCTCCGGAAGTCCGGAATGCCGCTGGCCGTTGAGACGCCCGCCCCGCCAAAGAAAACCACACTCTTGGCGCACCCGACTCTCTCGGCAAGCTCTCGTGCCGCTTCAGGCGCGTCCGAGACCACCTTCGCACCAGATATGGCGCACCCCCTCGACGAATGGGTAAAAGAACTATTCCGATGCTAGCACCGAGAGGAGTGGTTTCCATGACCGACCAGTCCCAGCGCAAGGACGACATGACCGAGCACATGGACGAGAAGCCCAACGCCACCCAACCCGAGAGCACGTCCGAAGAGACCAGGGAGACGGCGAGCGAGGAGAGCCCAGAGAACTCGCAGGCCCCGGCGACACCGCAGGCCCAGCCGGCCCCCATTGCACCACTCGAGAACAACGTGCACGGCTGCGCCCTGGTCATTGAGGGCGGCGCCATGCGCGCAAGCTACGTCTCGGGCCTGGTGAACGTCCTGCTCGAGCAAGGCATCTACTTTGACTACGTCTGCGGCATCTCCGCGGGGTCGGTCATCGCTACGAACTACGTCTCACGCGACATGGCGCGCACCAAGCGCTCCTTCGTCGACTCTGCCGCAAACCTCCAGGCAGGCGGTGTGAAGACGCTTCTCAACAGGCGTGGCCTTTTCAACGCCGGCTACGATTACCTGGGCTGCATCGAAGACGACTCGACGCCCTTTGACTGGGAGGCCTTCCAGGCCAACCCGGCGCGCGTGCGCATCCAGGCGTTCCAGCGCGACACCGGGCGCACCGTTGTATGGGGACGCGACCACATGCAGACGCCCGAGGATCTCATGACTTGCGTGCGGGCAAGCTCGGCTATGCCAGGCATCGTGGAGCCCATCGAGGTGGATGGTCAGCTCATGATTGACGGGTCTTTGGGCGCGGGCGCGGGCCTTCCCAACCACATTGCCGAGGATGACGGCGTTGAGCGGCTCTTCGTGATCACCTCTCGACCTGCGGGCTACCGCAAACAGGAACTCTCGGCCATGAGGCGTCGCGCCGTCATCCGCATGATGAAGGACTTCCCTTACGCGAGAAATGCCATGCTCACGCGGCCCGAGCGCTACAACGAGGAACTTCTGCGCCTGGAGGAGCTCGAGGAGTCTGGCAGGGCACTCGTGGTGAGGCCACGCGAGATGCCCGTCACAAATACCACCCGCGACGTCAAAGAGCTTGAGCATGCCTTCCTGCTTGGGCACGAGCAGGGCATCGCCGAGCTGCCAAGGTGGCGCGAGTTCCTGTTTGGCGCATAGGGCACGCGACGAGCGCAAGAGACGGGGCAGCCGACTGACGCCGGTTGCCCCCAACGTTTCACGCGTGCCCTACTCCTGCGCCTTGAGGGCAAGCGAAAGCGGGACCCGGCTGATGCGGCGCATGTGGAGCAGCGCGACGACAACGTAGGTAGCGAAGCCTATGGCAAGGTCCTCCACGATAACCTGCGGCGTGTAGGTGACGACGAAGTTGCCCGGATAGGAGAGCATCATCGCCTCGAAGGTCGCGCTGGCGCCCCACATTGCCAGGGGCAACCCCACGACAAGCGAAATGGCGACGGCCAGCGTGACCGAGGAGAGATAGAGCCTTCGGACCTCGCGGTTGCGGTACCCGAACACCTTCATGAGCGAGATGGACCGAGCGCTGCGGTCGAGGACGGTCTTTGTGAGCAGGTACATCACGACAAAGAAGACGAGCGCAGCAGCCACGAGGATGAGCTGCACCGTATCCGAGAACGTGTCGATCATCTGGTTTGCAAGGTCCCGCATGTCCTGTGGCGTAATGTCCGACGAGAGGTAGTCGGGGTCGATGGCGAGCTCCTCGTTGCTCGCATAGGCGTTAAACCAGTCGTCGGCATAGCCAAACGCCTCCTGGAAGGTGCCGCGAGCCATGTACACGTTCAGGTCTGCGCTGTCCCCCGTCGCCGCGTCAATCGTGAAGGCGTAGCTCTTGTCGGAAAACTTGTCGTAGAGCACGATGGTGTCGCCAACCTGGAGTCCGCACTTGTCGAGAAGACCGCAGCCAACCAGGACGCGACCGTCCGAGACATCAAGGCCATCCCAGTAGCGTGAGCCTTCCTGGATGCCATAGACCGAGACGTCCTCCTCCCCCTTGCCCGTCTTGCGCGCGGCCTCCAGCGAGGCGACGCAGACCTTCTCCGCCTGACCGATGGTCTCCTGGGAGAAGGTCCCCTCCTCGGCTACGGGATGGATGTCCGAGACGAGGTCCTCGGCCATGTCCGAGAGCCCCAGCTCGCTGGCGGCGTCGAGAAGCTCGTCGACGCCCGTCGAGTAGTCCTCGATTCCGCCCGAGAGCCTCGCGTAGCCGTCCTCGAACTCGCCCATGCCAGAGCTGAGCGCGCCCGCCCCCGATGAGAGCGCGTCCACGCCTTCTGCCAGGCTACTTGTGCCATCCAGGAGCTGCTGGTAGCTCGTCCGTGCCTGCTCGAGTGCGGTTGCCGCGCCAAGGCAGCCGCCCTTCTCGCCCGCTGCCTGGAGCAGCGAGGTGAGACTCGCGGCAAGGGCCTGCTGGGCCTCAAGAACATCGGGGTCCTGCGAAATATGGGCGGTGACCAGCGACGGATCCCCGCCCGAGGACAGGTGGCCCTGGTAGGCCGCAAGGCAGGCCGCAACATAGGCCTCGAGCGAGCTTTGGTAGGCAGCCTGAAGCGCGTCAAGGTCAACGGCATCTGCCGCGGACCTCTGCCCCGAAGCGGCGGAGGTGAGACCGTCCGAGTATGTCTGCGACCCCGAAGCCAGGGCATCCGCTCCGCCCGCAAGCTCACTCGCCCCGTCAGCAAGCTGGCTTGCCCCACTGGCCGCCGAGTCCACGCCGTCCCCGAGCGTGCCAGCCCCCTCGCGCAACCCCTCGCTTGCTCCCCCCAGCGCCTCGGCACCGCAGTCGATGCCCACGAGTCGCGCGAGCTGGTCGCGCAGCTCCTGCTGGTGGTCGGTCATCTCCAACTCGTAGGGCGCCTTCAAGACGTAGACGTGTTCGGCGGGCATCAGGTTGGCCATGCGGTCGGCGTAGTCCTTGAACGTGGGCAGTGTGTCCAGCGAAAACAGCACAAGGAAGCTGCCTGCAAGAACTCCGACGAACAGCGTGACGAAGGTCGAGGCGTTCCGCACAAGAAAGCGCAGGCGGAAGCACGCCACATAGCCAAGCCGTTCCGGCAGGCGCAGGTTGTGGCGCCTCTTCCCGCGAGTGACCTCGTGGCGCAGGAACGCAAGCGGAGTCGCACCGAGCTTGCGCGCCAGCCCGACGAGCGTGATGCCCACAAGCAGGGCGTACGGGAGGACCGAGGTGAGCAGGAACGTCTCGACATCGAACGTCGCATGGAAGGGCGGGAGGCTGTAGGAGTCATAGTAGAGACCCTGCGCAACCTCCGAAACCACGGTGTATCCCAAGACGTTGCCAACCACGACACCGACAAGCCCGGCGAAGGCCGGCAGGAACAGGTAGTGGCGGACAATCTCGCCCTTGCGCCATCCAGACGCCCGCAGCGTGCCGATGACCGAGGACTCCTGCTCGACCGTCGCGTTGGTGAGAACGACGAAGATGAACGCCATGATGGCTACGAGCACGTAGAGGAGGACCATGTACATGGAGCTGTCGCGATCCACGTCGGCCGCAAGGTAGCTCATGCACTGGTTCTGCTCGCGGTCCAGCAGGTTGGTGACCGTGGCTCCGTGCTCGTCAAGCGCCTTGGCGACGTCCGTCTCCTTCTCGACGCGCCCCGAGAGGGAGAGCGCGCTGTCGTCGAAGGCGAGGGAGTAGGTGTACGCCGTCGAGAGGCCCGAGAGCCTCTCGAATCCCTCGTCGCTCGCCAGGGCCACAGAGAAGGCTTGGACGTCCATCACGAAGTCGGAGTTCGAGCGCAAGAGCGTGTTGTAGTCCGGCAGGACCATGATGCCGCAGATGACGAAGGACTTCCCGTCCAGGTCGATGGAGTCCCCCACCGAGAGGCCGTGGTACGAGCAGAACGTATCGTCGAGGGCTATCTCATCATCGGCCTCGGGCGCACGCCCGGAGAAGTAGCTCGGGATGTCCACGCTCGTGCGATTGCGATAGGTGCGGATGGTCGCTTCCGTCCCGTCTACCGTGGAGCTGGCGTCACGGCTCCAGTTGTCGTAGAGCGTCGCGCCAAGGTCCTCGGCCGCTCGCCTTGCGTCGTCGTCGATCGGCTCAGAGGTCTCGACACGCGCGTCCTCGATGGCACTCGATGCCTGCTGCTCGGCGAGAACCCCCTGAATGGACGAGATGGTGGCGAGAAACCCCGAGGTCACGGATATCGTGACCACCAGCAGGACGAAGATGCCAATGTAGCGGCCCGCATCGTGGACGAGCTGGCGGGCGTAGCGCTTGTGCAGGGGGTTGTGCATCGCGGCCCCCTACCACTCGAGCTCTGAGGCGGGGACGGGATTGGCATTGACCTCGTTCTCGACGAGCGCCCCCTCGCGCAACCTGAGCCGTCGCGTCGCCATTTGGCCGATGGCGTTGTTGTGGGTCACGATGATGGTCGTGCACCCGTGGTCGCGGCAGACCCGCTCGATGAGGGCGAGTATCTCCTTGGACGTCTCGTAGTCCAGGGCGCCCGTGGGCTCGTCGCAGAGCAGAAGGCGCGGCTTCTTCACGAGGGCGCGCCCGATGGAGCAGCGCTGCTGCTGGCCGCCGGAGACCTGCGCGGGGAACTTGTCGCGCTGCTCCCAGAGGCCGAGCGAGCACAGGAGGTCGTCCACGTCGAGCGGGTCTCCCGCCAGGTAGGCGCAGACCTCGATGTTCTCCCGGATCGTGAGGTCTTCCACGAGGTTGTAGAACTGGAAGACGAAGCCGAGTGAGTCGCGCCGGTACTCGTCGAGGCCGCGGCCCGAGAGCTCGGTGAGACTCGTACCGCCGACCTCTATCGTGCCGCCGTCCGGCTGCTCGAGCCCGCCCACCAGGTTGAGGAAGGTGGACTTGCCCGAGCCGGACGGGCCGAGCAGCGCGCACAGCTCGCCGGCACCAACGTCGATGTCAATCCCCTCGAGGACCTCGATGCGGGCACCCCCTTCCCCGTAGCCCTTCCGAAGATCGCGCACCCTGAGGAAGTCGTCCATGAAGGCCTCCGCCGTCTGGTATCTATCAGTAAGGAAAGGCTAACACTTTTATGGGCCCGTGTTAGCCTTTCATAACTTTAGGTGGTCAAAATTTGCCTCGAAGTACTTGCTTCACCAGGGGACATATAATTTCAATGTCGGCCACGCGGGATACGAGGCACATGCGCCAGTCGGGGGGCTTCCATGGAGCTTGAGAGCAACGTCTTCGATTGTGCGCTGTGCTTCGAGGGAGGTGGCTACCGCGCAAGCTACACGGCGGGCTTCGCCAACGTCCTGCTCGAGAATGGCGTGTACTTCGACTTTGTCTGCGGCATCTCGGCGGGCGCAAGCCACACCGCCGACTACCTGAGTCGCGACCAGGCACGCGTTCGCAACGCCTTTACCGCCTTGGCAGACCAGCGCCCCCAGGCAGGCGGCATGCGCTCGCTCCTCACGGGGCATGGCTACTTCAATGCCGACTATGACTACGTGGGTGCGGCGCTCGACGGCTACATGCCCTTCGACTTTGCCACCTTCGCAGCAAACCCCGCACGCCTGGCAATCCAGGGCTTCGAGGCGGACACCGGCAAAACCGTTGTCTGGGACAAGGCTGTCATGGGTGCCACCATCCCCATGATGGAGCATATTCGCGCCAGCTCCACGCTTCCTGGCATCATGAAGCCCATCAAGGTTGACGGCCACGTGATGTACGACGGTGGCCTGGGCGAGGGCGCGGGGCTCCCCACGCACATGGCCGAGGACGCAGGCTTTGGTCGGCTGGTTGTGGTGTGCACGAGGCCGGCGGGCTACCGCAAGACGGCACCAACGGGCCGAGACCTCAGAATCTATCACGCCGTCTCCCGCGGCAACGAGGCAGTGGAGGCCGCGCTCGCCACGCGCTGGGAGCGCTACAACGACGCGATGGGCCACCTGGATAGCTTGGAGCGGGAGGGTCGTGCGTGGGTCTTCCGGCCCGACGTGATGCCCGTGCGCTCCACCACCATCGACAGGCCCAAGCTCGAGGAGTCCTACGCCATGGGTTACGAGCAGGCCGAGAGGGACTTCCCGCGCATGATGGAATGGCTCCACGGGTAGCGTGGCTCGTTGGCGCAGAGCGTGATCCGCCGGCACTGCGGGTCCGTCCGCACAAGCGGCCTTAGGCGCCCTCCGCGCCGACCAGGGCGAGCAGGTCTGACGGACACAGTGCGGGCATAGGGGCATGACGGAGCAGCGCCTCGTCCGAGGTCACCAGCCAGTCCGCCTTCGAACGGGCTGCCGCTGCCATGACCAGGCAGTCCTCGACGTCGTGATGTACGCGCAGGTAGCGCTCGGCGAGCCAGAGATCGGACTCGTCCGCTCCCACCGCAGTGGCAATAACCCGCAGGTTGGCTAGGCAGTCCAGCGAGAAGTCCCTGGCCACCGCTGCCACCTGCTGGTCCACCTGCCTGCCTAGGCGTCTGAACTCCTCCTTTGCGCTTGCCCGCAGGGCGTAGGCAAGGCCCTGGCAAGAACCCATGGCGTAAAGCAGACGGACATCAGACTTCTGCGCATATTCGAGCAGATGCGTGGCCGCGTCATGGCCCACCCTAAATGGCAGGTAGTTGTCGAGCCAGACGTTGGTGTCCAGCAGCAGCGCATGTGGCGTTACGCTCATCGATGCCCGCCCCCAAAGCGCGCAAGAAGCTCGCGCTCGAGCAGCTCCGCGTCCGAGCCACCCGGGACGGAGGCAGCGTCCCTCTCGGCAGCGCTCGCATCGAGACCCAGGCGATCGCATGCGGCCGAGAAGAGATCCCATCCCTGACGGAGGGGGTTCTCGTCAGAGCTTGCATCTGCCCCAGAAGCCGGTACGTCCGCAGCGAAGAGCCGCTCAAGGGCATCGATGCCCGCCGGACCTGCCGCCGCAAGCCGCCATACGGCACGCACGGCCTGGGTTGGACTCACACCCATAGCGGCAAGACCGGCATCGCCAGCGTCTCTCAGCGCCTTGTCCATACGAACATTTACCTGCACGGATGCCGGAGCGTTTGGCATGTGCCACCTCCTCGCTCTATGTTGCTATACAGTATAGCACAATCGAGGCGGACGTTGCCTGGCCTCCATATGTGCTACGCTCTGAGAAGCAATTACGACTACCAGGCAACCCGCGCGACCGGAGCGCCGCGCATTTCAAGAAGAGGGGCGCATCATGGCAGACACTACCCGCAGCCTGCGCTTTATTTCGTGGAACGTAAACGGACTGCGTGCCGTTCTCAAAAAGGAGCCGAGTTTCACCCAGATTTTTGACACGCTGAACGCCGACGTCTTTGCCCTGCAGGAGACCAAACTACAGGAGGGGCAGGTGGAGCTCGACCTTCCTGGCTACCACCAGTACTGGAGCTGCGCCGAGCGCAAGGGCTACTCTGGCACGGCCGTGTTTACGCGAGAGAAGCCGCTGCAGGTCGTACGCACGATCGGCTCGTCCGTCGCTGACAACGAGGGCCGCATATGCGCGCTCGAGTTTCCCGGCTTCTGGTTCGTCGACGTGTACACGCCCAACTCGAAGGCAGGCCTTACGCGCCTGGACGAGCGCATGGTGTGGGACGAGCGCTACCGCGACTTCCTAGCTGGGCTTGCCTGCGAAAAGCCGATTGTGACCTGCGGCGATTTCAATGTGGCGCACGAGGAGATCGATCTTGCCCGCCCGGATGACAACCACGAGAGCGCAGGCTTCTCGGACGAGGAGCGCGAGAGCTTCACCAGGCTGCTGGAGAGCGGCCTGGTGGACACGTTCCGCGAGCGCCATCCCGACCTTGGCGGGGCGTACAGCTGGTGGAGCTACCGTATGCGCGCCCGCGAGCGGGGCATCGGCTGGCGCATCGACTACTTCCTGGTTTCTCCGCAACTCATGCCCAAGGTGACCGGCACGGCGATTCTCGATGACGTGTACGGCTCCGACCACTGCCCGGTCGAGCTGGAACTGGAGCTGTAGTCGCGCGAGGGGACCGCACCTATGCCAACCCGAACAGCATCCCTACGGCGTGTACAATAAACGCGACCACCCAGGCCACGCCGCACTGGAGCAGCACGATGCCAAGCGCGTATCGGCTGTTGAGTTCGTTGCGCACGGCGGTGATTGCCGCCACGCACGGCGTGTAGAGCAGCACAAACACCAGAAACACGAAGGCCGTAAACGGAGTGAAGGCCGTAGCCAGCGCGGCGGGCGTGTCGCCCACGAGCACGGTGAGCGTAGCCACGACGGATTCCTTGGCGGCAAACCCGGTCACGAGGGCCGTCGAGGCGCGCCAATCGCCAAAGCCCAGGGGCGCAAAGACAGGCGAGATGGCCGAGCCCATGATGGCAAGCAGGCTCTGCGACTGGTCAGACACCATGTCGAGGCGCACGTCGAAGGTCTGCAGGAACCAGATGGCCACGCTCGCCAGAAAGATGATCGTAAACGCCCTGGTGAGAAAGTCTTTGGCCTTGTCCCACGCCAGCCGCATCGTGGTGCCCGCGCTGGGCATGCGGTAGTTCGGCAGCTCCATCACAAAGGGCACCGGCTCGCCCCTGAACGCCGTGTGCTTCAGGACCAGCGCCACCAGCACGCCCACGACCATGCCAATCACGTAGAGCGACACCATCACGAGCGGCGCCTCCTTAGCGAAGAACGCGGCGCACAGCAGCGTGTAGACGGGAAGCTTGGCCGAGCAGCTCATGAACGGCGTGAGCATGATGGTCATCTTGCGGTCGTGCTCCGACGGCAGCGTACGCGTTGCCATGATGGCCGGCACCGAGCAGCCAAAGCCCACCAGCATGGGGACAAAGCTCCGACCCGAAAGGCCAATCTTTCTCAGCAGCTTGTCCATCACAAATGCCACACGGGCCATGTAGCCGGAGTCCTCAAGTATGGAGAGCAGGATGAACAGCGTCACGATGATGGGCAAAAACGAGATAACCGTTCCTACACCGGCTAGGATACCGTCGATGACCAGCGAGTGAACAACCGGATTAACGTCTGAAGCGGTGAGCGCGGCGTCAATTGCTCCGGAGGCTGCCTCCACCCCCATGGCCATGAGGTTCGAGAGGTTGCCACCCACAAGGTCGAAGGTGAGCCAAAAGACCACGGCCATGATGCCGAGAAAGCACGGGATGGCCGTAAAGCGCCCGGTGAGCACGCGATCGATGCGCATCGAGCGCTCGTGCTCGCGGCTCTCTTGTGGCTTCTTGACGCAACGGGCGCATATGGCCTCGATGAACGAGAAGCGCATGTCGGCAAGGGCGGCAAGGCGGTCGGAGCCAGACTCCTCCTCCATCTGGGAGATGATGTGCTCGACGGCGTCGAGCTCGTTCTTCTCGAGGCCGAGGGCATTGATGACCAGCTCGTCGCCCTCGATGAGCTTGGTTGCGGCATAGCGGCCGGGCAGGCCCGCGCGCTTGGCGTGGTCGGCAATGAGCTCGCCGATACCGTGGATGCAGCGGTGCACGGCGCCACCGTCGGGTCCGTCCGCGCGGCAAAAGTCGATGCGGCCGGGACGCTCGCGATAGCGAGCCACGTGGATGGCGTGCTCCACAAGCTCGTCCACGCCCTCGTCCTTTGCGGCCGAGATGGGCACCACCGGCACGCCCAGAAAGGACTCCAGGCCGTTGACATCGACCGACCCGCCATTCTTCGTGACCTCGTCCATCATGTTAAGGGCGACGACCATGGGGACGTCCAGCTCCATGAGCTGCGTGGTGAGGTACAGGTTGCGCTCGATGTTGGTGGCGTCGACGATGTCGATGATCGCATCGGGCTTGGCGTCGATGATGAACTGGCGGCTCACGACCTCCTCGCCCGTATAGGGCGAGAGCGAATAGATGCCCGGCAGGTCGGTGACCGTGGCCTCGGGGTGGCTGCGCATCTGGCCGTCCTTGCGGTCCACCGTGACGCCGGGGAAGTTACCCACGTGCTGGTTGGAGCCCGTAAGCTGGTTGAAGAGTGTGGTCTTGCCGCTGTTCTGGTTGCCGGCAAGGGCAAACGAGAGGGGCTGGCCCGCAGGCACGACACCACCCGCCGCGCGGGGGCGCAGCTTGCTCTCGCCAATGGCCGGATGCCTCGTGACACCCGAGGGCACCTGCAGGCGGACCTTCTCGTGCTCGTTGTGGACGTTCTCGAGCGATATCTGGGCGGCGTCCGCGGCGCGAATTGTAAGCTCGTAGCCACGCAGGCGAATCTCGAGTGGGTCGCCCATGGGTGCGTACTTGACCATGGTGACCTCGGTACCGGAAGTGAGACCCATATCAAAGATGTGCTGGCGCAGTGACTTCTCCTCGCAGTCCACCGAGCTTACGACCGCGTCCTTGCCAATCTCGAGCCTGTTGAGCGTCATGTCTCTCCTCATGGGTCCGTGGGTGCGGCGGGCTGGTACCCCGCGACCGATTGGGTTAATTAGTCTATTTGGGCTAACTTTACCCCGTTTGGAGGACGCGTGCACCGTGCGGTTACGGCAAGCCCTGCGGCTCGGTACCACCCAGGATGACAAGCACAAGTACTAAAGTGCCGCACGGCTCGACCCTACTCGGCCATGGGACCGATGACAGACTCGACAACACCCACAAACGTGTCGGCATCACGGCAGGCCACAAGCTCCTGGGGGAAGTGCACCTCGTCGAGCAGGGCATCCACCGCCTCATGATGGCCCACCAGAGAAGCCACGTGGGCATCGGACCCAAACGAGATGCTCACGCCCAGCTCGGCGCAGCGCGAGACAATCTCGCGGCAGCGGTCGTAGGAACCCGCGCGCTTCTGGGCAATGAGGCTCGACTCGTTGACCTCGATGAGCTTTCCGCGCTCCTTGGCGGCACCAAGCACCGTGTCCATATCAAAGTCGAGCCCGGTGCGACCAACGTGGCCAAGGATCAGGACCTTGGGGTCCTCCAGAACGCGCAGGTACATCCGTGTGATCTGCTCGCGAGAGGCATCCTTGGTGAACCCCTTGCCATGGACGCTTGCTATCACGTAGTCGCACTGCTTGAACGCCATCTTCTTGAGGTTGTAGGGACGGCGGTGCTTGCCGCCGGAAATCTCGTTCTCGAAGAAGATGTCGTGCCCAAAGATGTTCCCATCGAGGTCCACGATGTCTGCCTCGCATCCGCGCAGGAGACGCACCCCATGCCACCTGCGCGGCCATGCCCACAGGTTGAGGAAGTACTGCCAGTTCTGGACGGTCTGTTCGGCGTACAGCATGCTGGAGTAGTGGTCTGTGACGCCGAGGAGCTCCATGCCCTGCGCGGCCGCAGCGCGCACATCCTCCTCGAGCGTAGAGTACGCATGGCGCGAGAAGAGCGTGTGGCAGTGCGTGTCGCAGAGGACTTGGCGCCCGGGGGTGCACTGCAGGCCAAGTGCCGCCGCGGCCGGAGCGACGGCGCCTCTCTCGCCCACGCCCGCGGCACATCCCAACCCAAACGACGCCCTCGGAGAGACTTGGAAAGAGCCACAGGCAGCCTCGGTCTTCTCGACCGCGCGAAGCCTCCCGCCGGGTAGCTCGCACACGTTACGCGTGCGCACAATGCCTATGCGCTCCCCAAAGAAGATGCAGTCTCCGCAGGTACGCTCCACGAACCCAGCCCCCTAGCGATAGCTCTCGGCGAGCTTTTCCCACGCAGGCATCGAGTTCACGATGGTCTCGTGGCTCACGCAGTAGCCAATGCGCACCCAGCCCGTGCAGCCAAAGCTGTCGGACGGGACGGGCAGAAGCTCGAGGGACTTTGCGCGCTCGAAGAAGGCGTTGGCGTCGGGTTCCAGCGCCTTTACCCACAGGTAGAAGGCACCCTGCGGCTCGATGTAGCGGTAGCCCAGCCCGGAGAGGCCGCGCGTGAGCGCCTCGCGGTTGCGCGCGTAGGCCTCGACATCCGAGGGCACGTCGCAGCAATCGGCAACCACACGCTGGAAGAGCGCAGGAGCACAGACAAAGCCCAGCGAGCGACCCGCACCCGCGACAGCGGGAATCAGGCGGTCGTGGTCGGGGTTGGTGGGCGGCACCAGCACCCAACCTATACGCTCGCCGGGAAGCGAGAGGCTCTTGGAGTACGAGTAGCACACCAGCGTGCGGTCGTAGACGGCCGGAACCCACGGCACCTCCACGCCGTAGGAGATCTCGCGGTAGGGCTCGTCGGCAACGAGGTAGATGGCAGTGCCCAAGGCGTCCTCGCGCTCGCACAGGACGTCTGCCAGCGCGGCGAGGTTCTGCGCCGAGTAGACCGAACCCACGGGGTTGTTGGGCGAGTTGATCACGACAGCCTTCGTGCGCGACGTGACGGCTGCGCGCACGGCCTCGGTATCGATCTGGAACGTCTCCGCGTCTGCCATGACCTCGACGCAGGCGGCACCTGCGGTCTCGATCCAGACGCGGTACTCGGGGAAGTACGGGGCTATCACGATGACCTCGTCACCGGGGTTTACCACCGCATGGAAGCTGATGGAGAGCGACGCCGCCGCACCGCAGGTAAGGTAGAGGTCGCCGGCGGTTGCGGCGTTCTCGCCGAAGCGGCGGCAGAGCGACGCGGCCAGCTTCTCTCGGACAAAGGGCAGGCCAGAGGCCGGGGTGTAGCTGTGCAGCTGCGTGGGCGGGAGCCGGAGCGAGCGCTCGATGGACTCGCGGACCGCATCCGGTGCAGGAATCGAGGGGTTGCCCAGGCTGAAGTCAAAGACGTTCTCGGCACCAACCTGCGCCTTCCGCGCGGCGCCGTAGGCGGCAATCTCGCGAATGGACGACTTCGACGCCCCATAGGCGTAGCTCAGCTCGTTAATCGACATGGGAGCTCCTCTCGGTGGACTCTTGTGTGGGGGCGTCGCCTGCGGGCGCGGCTTCGGGCGCAGCGTCGTCCACGGACTCGGCGGCGCTCGGCGTCTCGGCGGCGTTGGCTGCGGACTTCTCGGCTTCCTCGGGGTGCTCGGCCAGGTACTGGTCCCACGTGCCGTCGAGCAGTGCGTTTACCGCGTCGCCCTCGACCGTCTCGCGCTGGAGCAGGACCTCGGCCATGGTCCCCATCTGGACGCGCCTCGCCTCGAGGACCTCGCAGGCGCGGGCGTGCGCCTCGCGCATGATGCGTTCGACCTCGTCGTCGATGCGCTTGGCCGTCTCAGCTGCGTAGTCGTTGTGCTGAGCGTAGTCACGACCCAAGAAGACCTCGTGCTGCGCCTCGCCGAAGACCTGCGCGCCGAGCTCCTCACTCATACCGTAGCGCGTGACCATCTCGCGGGCCAGCTTGGTGGCACGCTCGAGGTCGTTGCTCGCACCGGTGGTGATGTCCCCGCAGAAGAGCTCCTCGGCGGTACGGCCGGCGAGCAGCACCGCGATCTGGTCCAGCATGCCGTCGCGCGTCTCGAGGAAGTGGTCCTCCTCGGGCATCTGCAGCGTGTAGCCCAGCGCCTGCCCGCGGCTCACAATCGAGATCTTGTGCACCGGGTCCGAGTTCTCGAGCACGTGGCCGACAAGCGCGTGTCCGCTCTCGTGGAACGCGATCACGCGGCGCTCCCTCTCGGTAATCACGCGACTCTTGCGCTCGGGACCAGCGATAACACGCTCCATGGCCTCCTCGACCTCTTCCTGGCCGATACGCTCCTTGTGCCTGCGCGCGGCAAGAAGGGCAGACTCGTTCATGAGGTTGGAGAGATCCGCGCCCGTGAAGCCGGGCGTGATCTTGGCGATGGCCGCAAAGTCGACGTTCTCGTCGAACGGCTTGTTGCGGGCATGAACGCGCAGGATCTTCTCGCGGCCCTTGACGTCGGGGCGGTCGACGGTCACGCGGCGGTCAAAGCGGCCAGGGCGCAGCAGCGCCGGGTCAAGGACGTCCGGGCGGTTGGTCGCGGCAACGAGAATGACGGCCGAGTTATCCTCGAAGCCGTCCATCTCCACCAGCAGCTGGTTAAGGGTCTGCTCGCGCTCGTCGTGACCGCCGCCCAAGCCTGTGCCGCGCTGACGCCCGACGGCGTCGATCTCGTCGATGAAGACGATGCAGGGCGCGGCGGCCTTGGCCTGCTTGAAGAGGTCGCGCACACGGCTTGCGCCCACGCCCACGAACATCTCGACAAAGTCGGAGCCAGATATCGAGAAGAACGGAACACCCGCCTCGCCAGCCACGGCCTTGGCCAGCAGCGTCTTGCCCGTGCCCGGGGGTCCCACCAGGAGCACGCCATGCGGAATCTTGGCGCCCATCTTCTGGTAGCGCTCCGACTCGCGCAGGAAGTCGCGGACCTCCTTGAGCTCCTCCACGGCCTCGTCGATACCGGCAACGTCGGAGAACTTGACCTTGGGCCGCTCTTCCTCGGTGGTCTGCGCCTTGGTCTTGGCGAAGTCCATCGTGCGGCCGTTTTGCTCGTTCATGCGGCGCATGTAGTAGATGAAGACCCCCACAAGGAGCAGCATGGGCACCACCGAGAACAGGATGGTATTCCACACGCTGCTGTCCGAGGTGTCGATGGTGAACGCGGTCTCCGAGTGCTTGGCCATAAGCTCGTCCAAGGAATCCGCACCCACGTAGTAGCTCTTGAACTTGCGGAGCTTGGACCCGTCGCCCCTGTCGTCCTTGTTCTGCCAGTAGTCACCCGAAACGCTTCCGTCCGAGATCTTAAAGGTCACCGAGTTCACGCGGTCTTCCTTGACCGCGGTCACAAACTCGTTGGTTGCCAGCGTGATCGTGGCATCCGAGGAGGCAGGCGGGTTTGTGCCCGCAGAGAAGGCGAGATAAGCCACGATTGCCGCAATGATGAGCAGCGTAACAGTGAAGTTGCGCTGGTTCTGCGGGCCACGGCTATCACCCCCCGGAGTTGGGAGCTTGTCGAACGGATTTTTCTCTGACACGAAAACGTCTCCTTGCGGTAGCTTCCTGGAGTGTTACTTCGAGTAGACCTCGGGCTTGAGGATGCCCACGTAGGGCAGGTTGCGGTAGCGCTCGGCGTAGTCGAGGCCGTAGCCCACCACAAAGGCGTCGGGCACGTGCGCACCCACGTACCGTGGGGTGACGGCCGGCGTGTGGTTGGGGATGTCCTTTACCGAGAAGGCCGCAATCTCGATGGAGGCGGGCCTTCTCGACTGCAGGAGCTTCACCAGGTAGGACAGGGTGAGACCGGAGTCGAGGATGTCCTCGGCCACAATCACGTGACGTCCCTCGACCTTGGTATCGAGGTCTTTCACGATGCGCACCACGCCGGAGCTCTTGACGCCGTCCCCGTAGCTGCTCACGGCCATGAAATCGACCGAGCAAGGCACGGTGATTGCGCGCATGAGGTCTGCGGTAAAGATGAAGGCACCACGCAGGACGGCCACGATGAGGGGGTTCTTGCCCACGTAGTCCTCAGAGATCTGGCTTCCCATGCGGGACACGATTCGGTGAATGTCCTCCTCGCTCAGGACGACGCTCTCCACGTCCGGATGCATCTCTGCCATTGCGATCCTCCACTTCCTGGCGGGAGCCGGTCGCGCTTCTCGGCCCATGCGCCACCTATGCTGTTCGGAGACTTAATTCTAGCAAGTGTGAGGTGCGTGGCGTGCAACGCATGCGCTCGTCGGCCCTGATTCCCGCAACCCACACCACCGGCCCGGTTGGCGAGGTGCGCACAATGGGCACGAGCGGGCGCTCGACCGTGGGGACGCGGACCTCGTTGAGCAGGTCGGAGACCTTCTTCGACTGGCCATGCATGCCCAAAGGGCAGAGGACGTCTCCCGCGTGCGGCGAGTCGACCCAGAGCCGGCCGCCCAGGCTGGCATCAACGCCGCAGGCAGAAGCGTCGAGAAGGACCGACGTCCCTGCCCACTCGCGGCCGTGCGAGAGGGCAAGCTCGGGTATGCCCGCGCCGGCCGGGGCCAGAAGGAGGCGCGCCGTGAGCCGTGCGGGCACACGGCCGGGACGCGAGCCTCCCAGCGCCAGCTCGCCGGGGACCTCGAGCCAGCCGGCAAAGTCGTGAGCTTCCGGTGCGTGGGCGCGCAGGAAGAGCAGGCCGTACTCCACACGGGCGTCGGCGCCCATGGGGATGGACGCAGAGCCAGTACCCGCGGCGACAAGGGCCAACACCTGTGCGATGTGGCGCGCTTCAAGACGGGCCTCGGGGCACACCGTGAGGATTGCCGAGCGTGCCACACGGCGGGCAATGGCCACCTCGCAGGCAGCAAGACGTGCCGCGTCCAGGGCAAGGGTCCCCTCTCCGGTGCGTCGCGTCAGATCGCGCAGGGTGCGTGCGGCGACAGCCGTGAAATAGGCGTCCTCGTCCGAGAGGATGTCGCAGGTGGTCGAAATGCTTGCCACGACGCGCGGGTTTCTCTGCTCGAGAACCGGCATGACTTCGTGGCGCACATATGCGCGCAGGTAGCGGGTATCGGCGTTGGTGTCATCCTCACGCCACACGATGCCGCGCATGCGCAAGAACTCGCAGAGCTCGTCGTGGGTGCGGTCGAGCAGCGGGCGCACCACGCGGTTGCGACGGCGCGGAATGGACGAGAGGCCCGAGGCGCCGGTGCCGCGGATGGCGTTCATCACAAAGGTCTCGGCTCGGTCGTTGGCCGTGTGAGCCGTAAGGATGCGGGCGGCCGAGCGGGGCGTGCCCACCTTGGCCGAGAGTTCGTTGGCCAGACGGGTGGCCTCGCTGTAGCGCACCTCTCGGCCGGCGTTTTCGATGTTGCCATCCGGGGAGGCAGCGGCCAGCGCGGCAACGTCTACGCGACGGATGGTGCAGGGGATGCCGTAGCGCGCGGCGAGGTCGCGGACGAACTCCTCGTCCTCATCGGCGTCGATGCCGCGCAGGCGGTGGTTGACGTGGAGCACGTGGAGGCGCTCGCGGGCGATGTGTGCGTGGCCGCGGCCGTCTTCGATATCAAGTGCAGAGGTCGCCGCCAGCACCAGAAGGGCGGTGGAGTCCGCACCACCGGAGACCATGAGGACGACAGGGGCACGCAGGGCGTCATCGGTGCTGTAGCTGAGGTTGCGGCCGGGACCTTTCGAGCCGTATCTGCGAGCAACGCTTGGCATGTGCGGCTTCCTCCCTTCGTGTGCGCGGCACGGTTGCACGGGCACGATTTTACCCGCAGCGCCCGGTGCCCATCCCGGCCAGACCACCGGGGCCGCCCGAACGCTCCAGCGGCGTAGCCCACCCAGAAAAGTGAACACGTTTTCAATCGCGGCCACTAGGGGCTTCTCGGCAACTGCGGTTTTCTCGCCAGCAACTTCCTCGGATTGGATTCGTGTTCACTTTTCCCGGACCGGGACCCGCGCTCGGGCGCCCCGGGCAAGACCTCGTGCGCCTGAGAAGCCACCCCATTGTGCAGGGCACCAAAATCCCTTAGATGTGAAGAAACGATGCTATTTCTCGACGCACTCGCAAGCGTCACCGGCGGCGAGAAATCGCTCGACAGGGCACCCCAGCAGCGTCTGGACGCCGCGTTTTTCTGACGGCTTTCGGCATCTTGGCTCCCTGCGGCGCATTCATGACGTCATTCCGCGCCAAAACCAGCAATTGGAGCAGCCACGTACCCCCTTTAATCTGACGCCGAGAAGTGCGCACGTTTTCAATCGCGCATCTCTGCTCACGCCACACAACAGGGCTTTCTTGTTGCATCGGGAAAGCCAATTGAAATCGTGTTCACTTCCCCAAGGCCCGGATGGCGTACCCTCTCGGCATGCGCTCGTACCGCTGCGCGACAATTTATAGGCGCCAATCGCTCGCTATTCGTGGGGAACCAGCATGAGAATCACGTTCAACAAGCTCACCGCCCTGCATGTCCTGCGCGCATGGCGAAGTTCGGGCCGTGTGCTCACGACGGACCGAAAGGGCCTTGAGACCTCCGTGGTCGGCCCGCACAAGTACTGGACGCGGCGGCGCATCGACGCGTGCCTGGCATCCGTGGGGGTGAGGCTCTCCGACGTGCGCGACAAGGCCCAGGTGATGGTGCCGCGGCCAGGCGCGCGCATTCGCTCGCGAACGGCGCGGAACACCGTGTACGTGCGCGGGCTGCCAAAAGACTCGACGGTCGAGTTGGTCGATGGTGTCCGAATCCCCTGTCCCGAACTGCTCTTTATTGAGATGGGCACCATCATGTCTCCCGCCGTCCAGCTGCTAGTAGGCCTGGAGTTGTGCGGTCGGTTCTCGCGCGACGCCTGCGACCCGCGGGATGGCAGAACGGTTTACGGCATCAAACCAGTAACAACCGCTGATAAAATCAGGTCGTACATCTCCCAGGCGCGCGACCTCGCCGGACTTGAACAGAGCAGCATGGTAGCCGAGTGGCTCATGGATGAGGCGTGGTCTCCTCAGGAGGCCCTCTTCAATGGCCTTGCTCGCATGCCTCTCCACCAACTTGGCTATGAACTCGGTGAACTGCAGCTTAACCCTAGGTTTATCGCAAGAGGGGAGCTTCTCTCGCTTGTAGACAAGGCAAGCCGAGTCCCGGACTCCCTTGTGAGGGGTTCCAACGTTGGTTTCAACTATGATGGCAGTCCCCACTTCGGGGAAGACGCCACGACAACGTCTTGCGCAGATTTTCTCGACAATACGTCATTCGCTTCCATGCGTGCGTCGGTCGTGGCCGACAAGCGACGCGACCGCGACCTGCTAGTGCAGGGGCTTTCGATTTTGCCCGTCACCAAAGAGGACTTCTACGAACGCGGCGGCATCGACCACGTAATGCTGCAGGCCATGTCACTTCTCGAGCAAACGGGTCAGCGAGACTTCTCGAAGCAAAGACGCGCGCTGAGAAGGCCACGGCTTGCCGAGGAGCGGCAACAACTCATTTGGTCTCTTTTGCCCGGCAGGCGCGGAAGAGAGCTGAGCCGGGAGCTCGCTCGGTTTGCCGAACCTGACGTGACGATCGAGGACTACGACATTACGTTTGACGAGCAGGTTGTTACGACACTGCATGTGTAACCTGGTCTAGCAGGCAGGCCGAGGCAGGCTGCGCATGCTGTGGCAGACCCACCGACAGCAGGTCCTTCGGCAGCAGAAACCCAATGGCCACGAGTCCCTGTGTGCCGAATCCCACCGCCGAATCCCACCGCCGTGAGCCCTTCTATGTCCCTCAAAAGTGAACACGAATTCAATACCGAAAGGCGAGAGCCGAAAAATGCCCAGTTGGCGAGAATCCCGTGAGCATCTCGATTGAATTCGTGTTCACTTTCTAGAGGGTAGAGGGGAGGCGGGCCGGACTCGGGGCCCCCGGCACCGGAGCCCCCCGGCAACACGGGATGGCACCGGTTTGGTGCGCACGTGAAGCCACGGCCCGCTCGGAAATACTGTCGTGCGGGGCTGCTACGCTGTCCGTTGCGCATCGACCACAGCCGAGAGGAACCGCCGCATGACCCCACAGATCCACCTGCACGTCCTAGCCTCGGGCTCGAAGGGCAACGCCGCTGTTATCGAAGGCCCCGCGGGCTCCGTGCTCGTCGACGACGGCATCACTCGACGCGCGCTGCTCGCACGCGCCCGTGAGCTGGGCGTCAACGTGGACAACATCCGCGCGATCCTGCTCACGCACGAACACACGGACCACATCGCTGGCCTACCGGCCTTCGCCAACCACTTCGGCGGCCCGCTCTACGCAACGGCTGGCACCGTCGCCGCGCGAGAGCGCCTGTCGCAACTCCCGTTCGAGGTCATCAGCCGCATGGATTCGCTCGAGCTGGGCGGCATGCTCGTAAATGTCTTCCCCACCAGCCATGACGTCGCAGACCCGGTTGGCTTCCGTTTCGCGTCGATAGACGAGAACGGCGAGGTGGCGGACGCGCTGGGCTACTGCACCGACACCGGCATGCTCACCGACGAGGCCGGCCAGGCGCTCACGGGCTGCCGCGTGCTTGCGCTCGAGGCCAACCACGACGAACGCATGCTCGCCACGGGTCCCTACCCCGGCTACCTCAAGCAACGCATCCACGGTCGGCGCGGGCATCTTTCGAATGCCCAGGCGGCCGACGCCCTCCCCGACCTCGTAACCAAAGAGACCGAGGTCATCGTGGGCATGCATCTCTCGCACGAGAACAACCGGCCCAGCGTGGCCGTGCGCGCGCTTGCCGCCGCCGTGGGCGCCGAAGCAGCAAACGAGACCTTCACTGAGGCCCGCACGCCCGACGGTCACCTGACCGTCTGCGTTTCCGCACAGGACGCGCCGCTCTCGGTGTGGTAAGTGTGGTGTGGTGACGTCCGCGCGCACGCCGCGACGCGCGCCACGAACGCCGCACGCGCATCACAACAGCACCGCACAACCGGGGAGGCACCAATGCGCATACTGCTCGTCGAAGACAACGCGGACATCGTCCGCACGCTCACGGAGCTCCTGCGCTCCGAGGGCTACGACGTTGAGGCGACCCCCAGCCAGCATAGCGCCATCGAGCTTGGCATACGCGCCAACAAGTCCTTTGACCTCGTGCTCCTCGACGTCACGCTCGAGCAGGGCAACGGGTTTGCCGTGTGCGGGGCGCTCAAGGAGGCTCGCCCGCAGCTGCCCGTGATCTTCCTCACTGCCTCGGACGACGAGTTCAACACCGTCGCGGGCCTCTCGATGGGTGCTGATGACTACATCGCCAAGCCGTTCCGACCGCGCGAGCTGCTTGCGCGCATCCGCACCGTGCTCAGGCGCATGCGACCCGCCGAGCGTGTCCTCCACCTGGGTAACGTCACGGTCGACCCCTCCCGCGCCCGCGCGACCAAAGACGGCCGCGAACTGGACCTCTCGGCCGTCGAGTATCGCCTGTTGCTGCTCTTTGCAAGCAAGGCCGGCAGCATCGTGACACGCGATATGATGCGCGAGGCGCTATGGGAGGACTCCGGTGCCTACGTCGAGGAGAACACCCTCTCGGTCTACATTCGCCGCCTGCGCGACAAGATCGAGGACGACCCCGCAAGCCCACAGCTCATCCGGACCGTTCGCGGCATGGGCTATCGCGCGGCGGAGTAGCGCCATGCCACGTGACCGCGATTTCTGGGGACTGGCGGGCATTGGCGCCGCGACAACAGCCATTTGCACTATCGCGGCGGCGCTCGCGGCAGGTCCAGTGGCAGCGGCGTGGGTGGCGCTCTGCGGCGTCGTGCTCCTAGCGCTCTTCTCGGCCACAACCGCACGAAGGCTCCGCCGCATAGCGCAGCTCTCGGCACTTCTCGACCGCGCACTCTCCGGCGAGCGCAATATCGACTTCAAGGGCATGAGCGAAGGCGAGCTTGCCATTCTCGCCAGCCAGCTCGACAAGACCGTCACGCGCCTCGTCATGGCAAACGAAGAGCTTGAGGCCGAGAAGCGCGCCCTGGCCGATGCCCTTGCGGACATATCGCACCAGCTCCGCACACCGCTCACGTCACTGGGCATCGAACTCGAGCTCATGCGCAAGGAGGCGCCTACGCCGGAGGGCGCGAGCCGGGTGCGCGACTGTGGGCGCATGTTGGAGCAGCTGCAGTGGCTTGTCTCGTCCCTGCTCAAGCTCGCGCGTCTCGACGCGGGCGCGGTGCGGCTCGAACGCCATCGCGTGGACGTGGCGCAGCTGGTCAAGGCAGCTGAGGCGCCACTCGCCGTAACCGCAGACCTCGCAGGCGTGACGTTTGAGTCGAACGTAGAGCCGGGCTGCTCGTTCATGGGTGATGCCACGTGGACACGCGAGGCCCTTGCCAATGTGCTCAAGAACTGTGTGGAGCACACGCCTGCAGGCGGCATGGTGCGCGTGACAGCCAGCGAGGATGCCATTGCCTGCCGCATTCGCGTAGAAGACACGGGCCCAGGCATTGCCGAGAAGGACCTGTCCCACGTGTTCGATCGCTTCTACCACGGCTCGGGCGGCGCGGCTCGACCCGGCGAGGACGCCGCCAACCCCGCGGGCGTGGGGATAGGCCTCTCGCTCACACGGGCCCTCGTGGTGGCACAGGGCGGCCAGGTCACGGCATCAAACGCGAGCCTCCGTGGAGGCGCACGCTTCGACCTCGTCTTCTTTAAAGTGACGGTTTAGTCACGTGTGCGTCACAGCCGCGTGGGCGCGCTCTCGCACCATAGAGGGAGGATCGGCCGACAGAGAGGAGCACCATGGACATCCTCAGCGTAGAGCACCTCACCAAGGTCTATGGCAGCGGGCCCACGGCCACGAAGGCCCTCGATGACGTAAGCCTCACCATTCGAGCCGGCGAGTTCGTGGCCATTGTGGGCTCCTCCGGCTCGGGAAAGTCGACGCTCATGCACCTGATGGGCGGCGTCGACAGACCCACCTCGGGCACGGTGCGCATGAACGGCGAGGACATCTACCAGCGCTCGGACGAGCAGCTGGCGGTCTTTCGCCGTCGCGAGGTGGGGCTGGTCTACCAGTTCTACAACCTGATCCCCGTGCTGGACGTGCAGGAGAACATCACGCTGCCCGTGCGCATGGACGGACGTGCCCTGAACGAGAAGCGCCTGCGCTCCCTCATCAAGTCCCTGGGGCTCCACGGGGTCGAACACCACCTGCCCAACCAGCTGTCCGGCGGCCAGCAGCAGCGCGTCGCCATAGGGCGCGCGCTCATGAACTCGCCTGCCATCGTGCTGGCCGACGAGCCCACCGGCAACCTCGACACCAAGAACTCCGCGGAAATCATGGGGCTTCTCTGCGCATCCAACCGGGACCTGCACCAGACCCTCGTGGTCATAACGCACGACGAGGACGTGGCCCTGATGGCGCATCGCGTCATAGCCATAGAGGACGGCCGCATCGTCTCCGACGAGCGCAGGGCGTGATGACCATGGGAGTATTCACCAGCTTTACGCTGCGCTCCCTGGAGCGCAACCGTACGCGCACCATCGTGACCATTGTGGGCGTGATGCTCTCGACGGCGCTTCTGACTGGCGTCATTGCCACCGCCACCAGCGTGGCCGCGGCGCTGGCGCAGCGCACGGCCCAGACCGAGGGCTCCTGGCAGGTCTACGACACGCTGACGGATGCGCAGCAGGACACGCAGGGCACCCTCGACGCCCTGGCCGAGGACTCCCACGTATCGGCTGCGATGTCCGCCCAGGTGGCGGGCTATGCCAGCTACAATGTGGGCGACGCGGACGACTCGATACTCGTGGTGCTGGGCATGCCCACGGCGCTGCGCGGCACGGAAGGCCAGGCGCGAGCCCTGACGGTGATGCCCACCGTTCGAGCCGGCCGAGAGCCGCAGAGCGCGGGCGAGGTCATGCTGCCCGTGTCGTTTGCCGGCGTGACCCTGGGCGCCACGAGCAACGCCGCGACGCAGGCCAAAAGCGACGTGCCCATCGACCTGGGCACCACCATCTCGCTGCCCGTGGGGGCTGGCCTCAGCGGATCGGTGGAGAAGGGCACCGACCCCATGGTGGGCACCGCCAGCGGCACGCGCACGTTCACCGTGGTGGGCTTCTATGTGCCCCAGAACTACCTGAGAAACGACTTCAGCGCCACCTTGGACACCTCGGCTGCGGCCATTGTCTCGACCTCGGACGTTACCGCGCCGCTCGAGACGCGAATCTGGCTCTCCACCAGCGGCTTTACGACGAGAGAATCACTTAAGGACTGGGCCGCGAGCATCTTTGGCGAAGAGTCCTACTGGCTCCATGGCAGTCTTCTCACGTTCCAGGGCCTTGGCAACGAGGACAACTCTGCGCTCCAGAGCCTCTATGGCATGGTAGCTGTCGTCGGCTTCGTGGTGGTCGTGGCGGCCGTATCCATGATTGGCAACTCGTTCTCCATCTCGGTGGCGGAGCGCACCAGGCAGTTCGGTCTGCTGTCGTCGCTGGGCGCCTCGAGGCGGCAGCTCAGGCACGCCGTGCTCCTGGAGGCGGCCATCATTGGCCTTGCGGGCATACCCCTGGGCGTGGCGTGCGGGCTCGCTGGCGTCGCGGCCATGCTGAGGGTGTCCGCGCGGGCGTTCGACGCCATGCTCAGGGGCACCCTCTCGAGCACCGCGCAGGGCATCCCGCTGGTGGTGAGCCCCCTGGTAGTGTCCATCATCGTCGCTCTCTCCTTTGCTGTGGTGCTGATAAGCGCCTGGACGCCGTCATGGCGAGCAAGCAGGGTCTCTGCCATCGACGCCATTCGGCAGCAACGGGACGTGCGCCTCTCGCCCAGGGCCCAGCGCAAGATGTGGCACCAGATTGACTCCGGCACGCGCGCCAAGAGCCCATTCCTGGAACGCATCGCGGGAGTGCCAGGGCTTCTCGCCAGCCGCAACCTCACGAGGACCAGTTCGCGTGGACGCACCGTAGTCATGTCGCTGGCCCTCTCGATTATCCTCGTGGTCCTGGCGGGCACCATCTCGCTCTACATGGAGCGCGCGGTCTTGCTGGGCGGGAGCACGGGCGCCATAAACGGGGCCGACATGACAGTGCGCCTCACCCACAACCAGACCAAAGGCCTGGGGACTGGGGCCACGCTTTCCCTGGCGGATCGGACGCAGACGCTCACGGGCGCCGTTGACGGCCTCACGGGGGGCACGCCCATCATCACGGGCACCATCGAGGCATCGCTGGCACCAGGCTCGATCTCAGCGCAAGGGAGAGAGATGCTTGCCTGGTACGACCCCAACCAGACTTCCACAAACGCCGACGGGGCCTATGCGGGCATGCTGCAGGCTGCGTTTGTCGATGACGCAACGTGGGAGGCGCTCTGCGAACGGGCCGGCGCGTCCAGTGCAGGGGCTGGCGGAGGAGACGGGATCTCCGCCCTTGCGCTCAACGTGTCCCTCATGCAGGGTGCGGCCGGGGGTGTGAAGACGCTGGCTCCCTTTGACCACCCCTCAACCGGTACCGCATACGCGCTGCAGGAAGTCAACGGCGATGCGACCTCGCTTGCCCTATCCTCAGACGGCGCGACCGTCGCCACGTACTGGGACAGCGGCTCTGCAACTGGTACGAGCTCTGCCCTCAAGACCGTGCCCCTCGACAAGGCCGTGACGAGAAGCGCCTCGCTCAACGTGATTGGCTCGCTTGACTCCACCCCAGACGCGCTTGCGGATGTCGCCACCATGATGGGCACGAGCCTCTCCCTCGTAATGCCCCGCTCCGCGCTGGAAGCCAACCCCGACATCCTCCTGGCAGACATGGTGACCGTGCCCTTCACGCTCAACGAGGGCGCAGATCCCTACGACACCAGCACCGCTCTCACGGACGCGGCCGATGCCGTTGCCGGCACCACGGCCACCGCGAACGTTGCCAACAACGTTCTCGAACGGGAATACTCGAAATCGGTTCTCGGCCTCTTCCAGCTGCTTGTGACGATCTTCTCAGTCATCTGCCTGCTCATCGCCATTGCCAACGTCTTCAACACGCTCTCGACAAGCATCATCCTGCGCACCAAGGAGTTCGCGGTGCTCGAGAGCGTGGGGATGGGGCCCAGGGACTTCCGTCGCATGCTGGTCGCCGAGTGCGCGAGCTATGCCGCCCGCGGCCTTGCGATGGGGCTCATCGTCTCAACTGGCGTTGTCTGGGCCTTTTGGATGTTCTTCACGCGCATGGCCGAGGGCCTCCCGTTTGTGCTGCCATGGGGCCACGTCGCTGCAGCGTGCGCGGGGGTGGTCGGAGTGCTTGCGGTGTCGGTGGCCTACGCGCTGCGACGCAGCCATGCGCTGAACATCGTTGAGGCGCTGCGTGCCGAGGCAATTTAGCGGCGAGGTGAGGTGCCGCCGAGAAGGCCCCATACACAGCGTGGCACCCGCCGCACATGCGACGGGTGCCACGCTTTCTTGGTTCCTCGGCTTGAGACGTCAAGTGGCTAGTCGATGCTGACCTTGGTGACGTTTGCCTTCTCGGCCTGCTTGGGAACGCTCACCGTAAGAACACCGTCCTCGAGCTTTGCGGCAAGGCCGGCGGTGGCAGCGTCCTTCAGGTACACGCCACGCGTTGCGCTCCACTCCAAGCTCTCCTTGTGGAGGTAGTTCTTGCCCTTCTCCTCATCGGAGTCCTTCTTATCGACGCTGATGGAAAGCCTGCCCTCGTTGAGCTCGACGTCCACTTGGTCCTTCTTGACGCCTGGAAGCTCTGCCGAGACCACATAGCGATCGCCCGCGTCCTCAACGTCCATCTTGAAGGCTGCGTTGCCATCAATGGCTGCCAGCGGCGCGAAGAAGTCATCAAAGCTGCCGAACGGCCAGCTGCTCAGCGCCCTTGCGTACCTGTCATACGGAACCATGCCTGCCATGACCATCAACTCCCCTTGTCGTGTGGGCACCTTCTCTTGATGCCCTTGATATTCGGTGATATATATTCCCGACATTCGATTTATTAAACGTCTAAGTAAAGATTTTCTTAGTCTGTTTGACTTAGATTTTGAGTTTACGCACGTCATCGCCACAATGGCATGTTCGCGGGCAGCACACGGCCCTATGTGCTCTATGATGGGGAGACTGCCGTGCAAACCGCAACCGGAGGCACGAACACATGAGCAATTACAACGACCCGGGCAATTCAGGCAGCGTTTCTCCTAACCCGCAGGTAGCGCCTGGGGGATCGCACTTTTCCATGCCGGAGGACGCACAGGAGCCGCAGGCGGCATCACCTGACGAGACGTCCATGGCAGACTACTCTGGCGAGAACTCCCCTGCCACTGGTCTCGACGGCGCACCCGAGCCGCAGCAGCCAACACCTAGGCCGCAGCGCTACATGCGCGCACGTACGCCACACAAGACCGTTGCACCCATCAACGACTATGACAACCAAGAGAGCAGCGACGGCTTCGACGGCTTCACACACGACTCCGACTACGCCAACAGGGGGTCCATGTTCTCGGGACGCTCCTATCGCAAGTCGCGCTCCGAGATGCCGCAGCTGCGCCGCGACCTCCACTATGGCCAGTACCTCGAGATTCCCAAGGGTCGTCGTGACATCTTCGCCTCACGCGAACGCAAGATGCACATCCGCTCGGTGGTTGCCCTTGTCGCCGTGATTGTGGTGCTGTGCGTAATCGTGTTCTTCGTGTGGCAGTACATGCAGGTCAACTGGGGTGCGACGGGCTAGGCCTCCACTGGCTCTGGTTTTCGCGTCGTGCATGCGGTCCAGGAGCCGCGGGCCTAGTCCCACGGGTCGCGCTCGAAGAGTGGCTCGGGGCAGGGACGGCGGTCCGAGTACGGGTCGTATCCGTCATCGTCCTCATTTTCCGCACGCATGAAGGGCCCATCAGCGGAGTCGATCTTCCCGGGCGCGCACTTTGTCGTAGGCGCCGAGATGGGCTTTGGAGCCGGCGGCGCAATGGGCCTTGCCGCAGCGTTCTTGTCGGCCATGTGTGTCACTTCCCGTAGTAGCTGGTAAGGGCAACGTAGCTCGCGAGGTCGTTACCGTATTTGCTTAGGTCTATACCGTCGTAGTGGCTCTTGGGCGCGATGGTCACGACCACGTGGGCTGTCGAGCCGCTGGGGCTCCCTATGAGCACAGTCCATACGTAGCCGTCCTGCTCGCCGTAGCCGCATATGAATGAGAGCCTGGCCTTGTCGATGTTGCGCGAGGTCTGCGCCGTATCCGAGGTGCAGGAGGAGACGAGATTGGTGATGCCACAGGCGTCCATCACAGCCGAGAGACCGCTTGCGCTGATGCTGGCGTCCGAGGAGACCGTAGAGGCCGCCGCTTGGAGGCGCACTCCGCCCACGGGTTTGCCGGCGGCAAGCGCGTTCGTACCCGCGCCCGCTCCGGCGGCATCGGAAGACTCAGGCGAGTCGGTGATGGTGATGGTTGCCGAGCCGTTGGTGTAGACCGCATATGCATCGCCGTTCGAGAACGACCCGGTAGACGAGACGGAATAGCCCTGCTTGGCGAGATATGCATCGAGGTCTGCCGGCTTGATGTTGAAGTACTCGGCGACATGGTAGGCGTCGGTCAGCTTGGGCGTCGGCACATAGAGCGTGACCGTGGAACCCTCAGACACCTCGGTGCCCGCATCGGGCGAGGTGGAGAGCACAACGTTCTCCTCGCCCGTCTCGTCTGCATACGAGACGGAATACGTAAGGCCCGCAGCCTTGATGGCACTCTCGGCGTCGGAGAGGCTCACGCCCGTCACGTCAGGCACCTTGAAGGGCTGGGCTAGCGTGAGCGTAATCTGGTCCGTCGAGACAAACTTCTGGCCTTCGTCGGGGCTCACCGAGAGTACCGTCCCCTCGGGTTGGTTTGAGTTCTGATAGGCAAGGGTGATGTTCTCGGCACCTTCGTTGAGCAGGGCCTCCCTTGCGTCCTCCAAGCTTTGTCCCACGACAGAGGGAACCGTGCGAGCCACTGCCACGGTGATGGTCACCGAGAGGTCTTCGCCCGTGCGCGTACCCGCGGCGGGGTCCATCAAGATGACCTTGCCCACGTTGTCGTCGGAGAGGGCCTCGTTGACGGTTATGTTAAAGCCAAGCGGCGAGAGGGTCGAGCGCGCCTCGGTCTCGGACTTACCCACAACGTCAGGCACGGTCTTGCCGCCCCAGTACTCGTTCTCGTAGGTGTACTTCACCACGAAAGCAGCGGCGGCGAGAAGTGCAACCGCCACGATGATCACGGCCAAGGGCCGCACGCGGCTGCGATGCTTGCCGTCTGCGGTGACCGGGGAATCTATAGCCACGGGTGCGTAGGGGGTCACCCGCGTAAAGTCGGCATCGTTGATGGGTGCGTAGGGGTCATCCATCGCGTCGATGCCGTCGGGGCCCTCCTGCCCGGCCGAGACGGCATGGGGAACGACAATGGTGGGCGTCTCGTCTTGGGCGACGTCTAGGGTGACGCTCGCGGCGTCATCTTGGGCGGCGGTGCCAGCGTCATCTTGGGCGGCGGTGCCAACGAGCTGCGTTGCGTCCGAGTCAGCCAGCACCGTGGCGTCCGGGTCGTCCTGCCCCGCATGTGTGACGTTGCCGTGAAGCTCTGGATCGTCCATGTCGCAACCTCCCCGGACCACCGAAGGCACTCTGCCAGTACCTCCCCATTGTGCCCCAACAGAGAAATCTGCGTCACGGAAACCCATGCGGCAGCAATGAGCTGTTGTGCGTACGCACAGGGGCGGTTTTCTGACAGTTCGATCCCCCTGGACCCATGGCTTGTCGACAAAGCCGCATCGTGCGTACGCACAACCCCCACTCGCTGACATGACCCTCTCAGCCAACTGGGAAAACGTTGGAGTTCTGTCATAAATCCTCCGGTGTGCGTACGCATAAGGGTGACTTCTCGCCCACAACCATTCCGAAACCGCCCCGCATGCCAGAGAAATTCCCTCGTGCGTACGCACAACCACAGCTATCTGCCAGCCCGCACCGCCGAGAAGCCCGAGCGGCAAAGCGGCCCCGGAGCACAGGCTCCGAGGCCGCAACGAAGGCGTCGCTCGTCCTATTCTACCGAGTCGGGTTCGACGGGCTCGTCTGCCGAGGAGGACCCGCCGTCACCGGCGTCGGCCGCGGCGGCACGGCGACGGCCCTTCTCGCTCGCCGCGTCGTCGCGGGCTGCGAAGAGCCTGCCGTCGTCGCCCACGTCCACCTTGACGGTGTCGCCCTCGCCCACCTTGCCATCGATGATGAGGTTGGCGACGTTGTCGATCACCTGACGCTGGATGAGGCGCTTGAGCGGACGCGCGCCGTAGACCGGGTCCAGGCCGTCAAGGGCGAGCGACTGCTTGGCCGCCGGCCTGAGCTCGAGCGAGATGCGCTCGCGTGCGAGGCGCTCACGCACGTCCTTGAGCTGGATGTCCACAATCTTCTCGATGTCGGAGAGACCCAGCGCGTGGAAGACCACCACGTCGTCGATCCTGTTGAGAAACTCCGGCTTGAAGGTCTGACGCAGGGCGTCATTGACCTTGCGCTGGACCTCCTCGGGGTCGTTCTGCGCGTTGGCCCCGGCGATGAACTGGGACCCGACATTGGACGTCATGATGATGATCGTGTTCTTGAAGCTCACGACTCGGCCCTGGCCATCGGTGAGGCGCCCGTCATCAAGCACCTGCAGCAGGATGTTGAAGACGTCGGGGTGCGCCTTCTCCATCTCGTCGAGCAGGATCACGCTGTAGGGGTGCCTGCGTACGGCCTCGGTGAGCTGGCCGCCCTCGTCGTAGCCAACGTATCCCGGGGGCGCGCCGATGAGGCGCTGGACGCTGAACTTCTCCATATACTCGGACATGTCGATACGCACCAGCGCCTTATCGTCATCGAACAGGCACTCGGCCAGCGCCTTGGCCAGCTCTGTCTTGCCCACGCCCGTGGGACCAAGGAAGAAGAAGCTGCCAATGGGCCTGTTTGGGTCGGAGAGACCCGCTCGGCTGCGACGCACGGCGGCAGCCACAGCAGAGACGGCCTCATCCTGCCCCACGACACGCTTGTGGAGCTCGGTCTCGAGGTTCTTGAGCTTGTCCATCTCGCCCTGCATCATCTTGGACACAGGCACGCCCGTCCACTCGGAAACCACGTCGGCGATCTCTTCGGACGTGACCTCCTCCTTCAAGATGCCGCCAGACTCCTGTCTCTCCGAAAGCGCCTTCGACGCGTCATCGTACTGGCGTTGGAGCGAGGGGATGGTCGAGTAGCGCAGCTCGGAGGCCCTGGCAAGGTCTCCGTCGCGCGTGGCACGCTCAACCTCGCCCTTGGCGTCCTCGATCTGGGACTTGAGGTCCTGGACGTGGTCGATGGCCTGCTTCTCGTTTTGCCAGTCGGCCTTCATGCCATCGAGCTTCTCGCGGGTGGTGGCTATCTCGCCGCGCAACTTCTTGAGGCGCTCGCGAGAGACCTCGTCCTCCTCCTTCATGAGGGCCTGCTCCTCGATCTGCATCTGCGTGAGCTGGCGGTCAACGGCATCGATGTCGGCCGGCATGGAGTCGAGTTCCATGCGCAGGCGGCTCGCCGCCTCGTCCACAAGGTCGATGGCCTTGTCGGGCAGGAAGCGGTCGGAGATGTAGCGGTTCGAGAGGTCGGCTGCCGAGACAAGTGCGGCGTCCGTGATGCGCACGCGGTGGTGCTGCTCGTACTTGTCCTTGATGCCACGCAGAATCGAGATGGTCTCCTCGACGCTGGGCTCAGACACCATGACCGGCTGGAACCTGCGCGCAAGGGCCTGGTCCTTCTCGATGTACTTGCGGTACTCGTCAAGCGTGGTGGCGCCAATGGCGTGTAGTGCGCCACGGGCAAGGGCCGGCTTCAGGATGTTGCCGGCGTCCATGGAGCCCTCGGTGGCACCTGCGCCCACGATGGTATGCAGCTCATCGATGAAGAGGATGATGCGGCCGTCGGACTTCTCGACCTCCTTGAGCACGGACTTCAGACGATCCTCAAACTCGCCGCGGTACTTGGCGCCGGCGACGAGCGCGCTCATGTCGAGCTCAATGACGTCCTTGTCGCGGATGGTGGAGGGCACGTCACCCGAGACGATGCGCTCTGCCAGGCCCTCGACGATAGCGGTCTTGCCTACACCAGGCTCGCCGATAAGCACGGGGTTGTTCTTGGTGCGACGGCTCAGCACCTGAATGGTGCGGCGAATCTCTTCCACGCGCCCGACGACCGGGTCGAGCTTTCCCTGGCGGGCAAGGTCGGTGATGTTGCGGCCGTACTTGGAGAGGGCCTCGAACTCCGGCTTGGAATCCTGGCTGGTCACGCGCTCGTCTCCGCGCAGAGCCTCGTAGGCCTCCTGCACACGCCTGCCCGTGACGCCAGCGGACTTGAGGATGCCGCCCGCTTCAGAGCGGTCATCTGCAAGCGCGCAGAACAAGTGCTCGCTTGTCACGTAGGAGTCGCCCATCTTGGTGGCGAGCTTCTCAGCGGCGTCTGCTACGCGCACAAAGTTGGTGCCGGCACCCATTTGCGAGTTGTCACCCGTCACCTTGGGCGCGTTGGCAATGGCGCGATCGACCTGTGCCTCGATGGATGCGGGGTCTGCGCCCACGCGCTCAACGATGGCGCGAATGTTCTGCTCGCCCGAGCTGAGCAGGGCCTTAAGCAGGTGGATTGGCTCCACCTGGCCCGCCTCGGCATCCGTCGCAATGCCCACGGCAGATTGCAACGCCTCCTGGGCCGTTACGGCCCACTTGTCTATTCTCATCTTGGTCACTCCCCCTACCCCATCGCGGGGCCTCATTGTCCATCGAGCTTATTGTTCCCAGGGCCAGCGCTGACTATGCAGAATCTAAGCGCGTTTATATTAGATTTTCGTATGTGCCCACACGCAAGGTTTGACCAGGCATCTGCATGTGGCTGCCGACAAAACAGGGCGCCGGATGCCCAGCGCACCCGGCGCCCCACCCCTCCCAAAGGAGCCTGCGTCTTGCCCGGTTACTCGAGAAGGCCACGCATGACCTGCTCGGGGCTCTGCCCGTCATAGCGCGCAAGAGCCGTGATCTTCTCCTGCATGCGGAACTCGTGGACCTCGTCCTCGAGCTCGCGCACGCGTGCGTGCAGGCGGCCAATCTCCTCATCCTTCTCGCGGGCGCGCTCGCGCATGTCCATGATTCTCACCACGCCCGCGAGGTTGATTCCCTCGTCGGTGAGCTTCGAGATGAAGTTGAGCCGATCGATGTCGGCCTGCGAGTAGAGCCGCGTGTTGCCTCGAGACCGGCCCGGGGTCACAAGGCCCTTCTGCTCGTAGACGCGCAGCGTCTGCGGGTGCATGCCGGTGAGCTCGGCTGCCACGCTAATCATGTACAGAGGCTTGTTCCTGTCGCGCGGGCCGTGTGTCTCGCGGTTTTCGTCGTTACGAGCCATAGCGCTCTACATCCCTTCTGTAGTCGCGCTTGTCGGCCTCCATGAGGGCACCCAAGCTGTCTCGCTCCTTCTTGCCGAGCGACGTGGGGACCTTCACGCGGATTGTCACGTAGAGCGCGCCACGCGTGCCCTTGCGCTTGACATTTGGGGCCCCCAAGTCACGGAAGCGGAAGCACTTGCCGTCCTGAGTGCCAGCGGGCACCTTGAGACGAACCTCGGCTCCGTCGGGCGTTGGGACGTCGACCGTTGAGCCAAGGGCGGCCTCGTACATGCTTACCGGCAGCTCCATGCGGATATCTGCGCCATCGCGCTTGAAGAGCGGGTGCTCCTCGACGTGCGTGGTGACCACAAGGTCACCGCGCTGGCCGCCGTTTACGCCGTACTCTCCGCGGCCACGGTAATGAAGCTTGCCACCGTCCACGGCACCCGCAGGAATCTTGACGGTAAGGGTCTGCTCCTCGCCCGTCGAAGGCACGCGGTAGGACACCTTGCGCGTAGCGCCATGGAGCGCCTCGTCAAAGGTGACGTCGATCCGCATGGTGAGGTCGCCGCCCTTGGCAGGCCGTTGGGCCTGCTGGCGGGCTGCGCCGCCAAAGATTGACGAGAAGTCAAACCCGCCAAAGCCATCGCCGCCCATGCCGCCGAAGATGTCGGACCAGTCGGCGTTGCCGCCAACGTTGGTGTGCGTGTACGTGCTCCTCGGGCCACCCGATCCACCGAAGTCAGCGCCAGGGATGCCTCCAAACATGAGCAGCTGGTCGTACTCCTTGCGCTTCTTCTCGTCGGAGAGCGTGGTGTAGGCCTCCGAGACCTCCTTGAACTTCTTCTCATCACCACCTGCGTCGGGGTGATACTTGGCCGCAAGCTTGCGAAAAGCCTTCCGGATCTCATCTTGGGTGGCATCGCGCTTCACGCCCAAGATGTCGTAGTATGTCTTCTTGCCATTGGCCATGGTTTCGCACGAGCCCCCTCTCATATCAATGCGCCCGGACCGAGCAGCCCGGGCGCCCTTATACTACTTTTCCTTCGCGGTGCCGTCGCCCGAGCCGGGATTCTTGTCGCCGCTGTCCTTGGCCTTGGCGTCCTTGTCGGACATGCCGTCGGCTGTTGGACGCTTGGGCCCACCGTAGGTGACGGTCACCATCGCTGTGCGGATGACCTTTTTGCCCATGCGATAACCCTTCTGATAGACCTGGTCGACCGTCTCGTCATAGGCATCCTTGTCCTCTCGACGGCCAACAGCCTGGTGCTCGAGCGGGTTGAACGGCTCGCCAGCGGGATCGATTGCCTCGACACCCTCCTTCGAGAGGACGCCCACCATCTTGTCGTGAACGGCCGATACGCCATTGACGAACTGCTCGAGCTGCTCGGACGCAGCGTCATGCTCAACGCCGGAGGCGTGCTCGATGGCGCGCTCCATATCATCGATGACCGGAAGCAGGCTTACCACGAGCTTCTCGGCAGCACGCTCGCGCTCGTCCAAGCGCTCCTGGGCGGTGCGGCGGCGATAGTTGTCCCAGTCCGCCTGGAGGCGAACGAGACGCTCGCTGGACTCGGTGGCCTCCCTCTTGGCCTTCTCGATGTCCTCCGTCATGTCGCCGAGTTTCTTCTGCAGCTCGTCTCGCTCGGAGCGGAGCTTCTTCGCGTCCTCAACGGCCTCCTGCTCAAGCACCTCGTCTGCGGCCTTCCTGGCGGCGGCGCGCATGGCCGCGTCGTCTTCCGGGTCGATGTCACCGGGGGCAGAGCTGGGGGCGGTCGACGCCGCACCCTCCGCGGCAGCCGATGCACCCTTGGGCGAGGCGGCCACCCCGCCCGGCTGCTTGGCGCCGGGCTTCTTCTCGTCTGCATCCTCGATTGGCACTTTCACGTCACCCTCCTCATGCGTACCAGAAGGAGCGGCCTTGTCGGCCGCCCCTTTGACGTGCGGTCCTTGCGGAGATGGCGCCATGGATTGCGCACCACGGCAACCGCCTCCCGCTAGTCCTTCTTCTTGTCGTCATCGACGACCTCATAGTCTGCATCTACCACGTCATCAGAGGAACCGCCGTCGGACGAGCCGGAAGCGCCATCCGCGGTCTGCTCCTGCGTGTTGGAGTACACGACCTCCGCCAGCTTGTGGCTGGCCTCCTGGAGCTTCTCGCCAGCAGCCTTGATGGCGTCGATGTCGCTGCCCTCGAGCGCCTTCTTGGCGGCGTCGACCGCCTCCTGGACATTCTTGCGCTGGTCTTCGGGCACCTTGTCGCCAAGGTCCTTCAAGGTCTGCTCGGTGGAGTAGCACAGGGAGTCGGTCTGGTTGCGAACCTCGATCTCATCCTTGTGCTTCTTGTCCTCCTCGGCGTGGGACTCGGCATCCTTGACCATGCGGTCGACCTCGTCGTCGGAAAGGGCAGTGGAGCCGGAGATGGTGATCTGCTGGGACTTGCCAGTCGCCTTGTCCTTGGCGGTAACCTTCACGATGCCGTTGGCGTCGATGTCGAACGTGACCTCAACCTGGGGCACGCCGCGCGGCGCGGCGGGGATGCCGGTAAGCGTGAACTTGCCGAGCGACTTGTTGTCGGCGGCCATCTCACGCTCGCCCTGCAGGACGTTGATCTCGACGGACGTCTGGTTGTCGGCAGCCGTGGAGTAGACCTCGGTCTTGCTTGTGGGGATCGTGGTGTTGCGGTCGATCATCTTGGTCATGACGCCACCCATGGTCTCGACGCCGAGCGACAGCGGCGTGACGTCGAGCAGCAGGATGCCAGAGACATCACCGGTGAGAACGCCAGCCTGGACGGCAGCGCCATCGGCAACGACCTCGTCGGGGTTCACAGACATGTTGGGCTGCTTGCCGGTCATCTGCTTGACGAGCTCCTGCACGGCAGGCATACGGCTGGAGCCACCGACGAGAATGACCTCGTCAACGTCGGAGATCTGCATGCTGGCGTCATGGAGGGCCTTGGTCACAGGGGCCTTGCAGCGATCGAGGAGGTCACGCGTAATGCGCTCGAACTCGGCACGGGTCAGGGTGTAGTTGAGGTGCTTGGGGCCGGTGGCATCGGCGGTGATGAAGGGCAGGTTGATGCCAGCCTGCTGCGCTGCGGAGAGCTCCTTCTTGGCGTTCTCGGCGGCCTCCTTCAGACGCTGAAGCGCCATGGGGTCCTTGCGCAGGTCGATGCCGCTCTCCTTCTGGAACTTGTCAGCGGCCCAGTCGATGACGCGCTGGTCCCAGTCATCGCCACCCAGGTGGTTGTCACCATTGGTGGCGAGAACCTCAACGACTCCGTCGGCGAGGTCCAGAAGCGACACATCAAAGGTGCCGCCGCCCAGGTCGAAGACGAGGACCTTCTGGTCCTTGTTCTTCTTGTCCAGGCCATATGCCAGAGCCGCAGCCGTAGGCTCGTTGACAATGCGCTTGACGTCGAGACCGGCAATCTTGCCGGCATCCTTGGTAGCCTGGCGCTGGGCATCGTTGAAGTATGCGGGGACGGTGATGACGGCCTCGGTGACGGGCTCGCCGAGATACTTCTCCGCGTCGGCCTTCATCTTGCCGAGAATCATGGCACTGATCTGCTCGGGCGTGAAGTCCTCGCCATCGATCTCGACAACGGCGCGCTCGCCAGTGCCGGACTTGACGGTGTATGGAACGGTCTTCAGCTCGGAGCTAACCTCGCTGTACTTGCGGCCCATAAAACGCTTGATGGAGAACACGGTGTTCTTGGGGTTGGTAACAGCCTGGTTCTTTGCAGCCTTGCCCACGATGCGGTCGCCGTCGGCGCGGAAGCCGACGACGGACGGGGTGGTTCGGTCGCCCTCCGCGTTCACGATGATGGTGGGCTCGCCGCCCTCGAGGACTGCCATTGCAGAGTTGGTTGTACCAAGGTCAATACCGAGAATCTTGCCCATGGCGTGCGTTCCTTTCCTTCTGCGCCGCTGCGGCGTTTGCCACGCTCAGCGCTTTGTTCGCTCTTGTACGTTGTGTCTTATGCCCCCTGTGATCCGACTTTATACATTATCTAAGTCTCAATGCATGAGATTTTTTGACGCTATGGCGCATAGGGGGATTGCGGGGGCTTTGGGCAGCGGCTTGCGGTGGTGAGAAGGCCCAGGCATCGCGGGTAGCGCACCAGGCCGGTTTCTAACTTTACGGTTGGTGGCAGTTTTGGCGCAATTCTTTATATGTCTCTAGTTCAATAGCAGATCTCTGACCTGCACTTCATCACCAATCGAACCGTTTTCTACTCGGGGATACCTCGAAAAACTGCCACCAACCGTCAATTCGTGCCATTTGGAGCTACTGGATGCCCCCACCGGCAATCTGGGCTCCCGCACAGCCGCTGTAACGCTACCGCTTCGGTGCTACTGAGGCGCTTTCGAGACGGACGGACCTCTGAAACGCCGCTGTGCGTCCAGGGTCGCTTCAACGCCCCCCGGCACGCGCACCGGGTTAAACTTCCATACTCCACGTCTACAATCACGAGGTAAGACACGACTACGGGAGGTACCCCATGAAGCTTCTCATCGCATCCGACATCCACGGCGCTGCGGATTGGTGCGCCCGTCTCATGGACGCCATTGACGCCGAGAACCCCAATCGCGTGATTCTTCTCGGCGATTTGCTCTATCACGGTCCTCGAAACGATCTGCCCTCAGACTACGCACCAAAGAAGGTCGTTGGCATGCTCAACGGCATCGCTGAGAAGGTCATTGCCGTGAGAGGCAACTGTGAGGCCGAGGTCGACCAGATGGTGCTCGACTTCCCCTGCATGGCGCAGTACAACGTCCTACTTGATCCCGATGCCAACGGCGGTGCCGGGATGACGATCTTTCTCACGCACGGGCATGTGTGGGGGCCCGGCATCCACAACTCGGTAGATGCGTGGCCCGAGCTGCCGCAGGGCTCGGCACTTGTGTACGGACACACGCACAAGAAGGTCAACCAGATGAGCAACACTCATCCCGGGATCACGGTTTTCAATCCAGGCTCGGTTGGCATTCCCAAGGACGGAACCCACAGCTACGGTGTCTACGAGGACGGCCGCTTCGAGTTTCGCGTGTGGGACGAGTAGGGCGAGAACCTAAGCGCATACGCAAGAGGGCCCGGGGCAGATTTGTCCCGGGCCCATCATCTATCGAGTCGGTTACACCCTCTGTGTTGAGAGACGCGTCGCCACGATTCCTTGTACGCAATCAGCGGGCTGGATGCCACCCAGGCAAGAACGGCCATCGAGACGACGCCAATCGCGATGTAGAAGAACGCCATTGCCGCCTGTGCGTTTGCGGTGGCTCTCTGGTAGGCATCCGTGGTCGAGTAATTGGTTACCGCGCTGGTAGTAACGCTGGTAAGTCAGGCGAACCCCTACAGGTTGTCTATGGCGTACTGCGCCTCATCGGCGGTGAACTGCTCGCCGTTCTCGGAGGTCAGCTGATCGTAGACCCCCTGCTTGGACATGTGCATTTTGTCGGAATAGCTCTCTGCCTTTGCGAGCGCATTGGCGTTCCAATCCGTCTGCACGTTATCGATTGCGTACTGAGCGGCCTCGGCCGAGAACTGACCGCCGTATTCAGAGGTCAGCTGATCGTAGACCCCCTGCTTGGACATGTGCATCCGATTTGCGTAAGACGTTGCCTGCGCCAGCGCGGAAGTATATTCCGCCGGAACATCGTTTTTCGGCGCCGCTGCTGTCGTGGACGTCTGAGAATCGGCCTTCGAGGAGTCACCCCCATCCGTGCCAGACGTCTGCGTCGCCTTTTCCTGAGTCGTCTCCGAGGCAGGCGCTGACGAACTGCTGGACGATGACCCCTTTGAGCCTCTGCCGGCAATAGCGGAAATGACAATCAGTGCAACGACGACGATGAGAACGACCTTGAGCTTGCTCTTCTTCTTTCCTTCTGCCATGGCTACTCCTACCCACGTGTGACAACCTTCAAGAACGCTGAGACGATGCTATGACTGGCCGTCAGAGCTCTCATTAGCTCTCAGCTAAATCACCGCTCGCGGTCGTGCGAGTGGCGCTCGCCCCGGGGATTTTCGGGCATGATGGTCCGCTCGCCGTGCGCCCAGAGGAGGTCGTCACACTGCTCGACGCCCATGCCGCGATGGAGTGCGAACGCAACGATGAGGTCACGCCGGCAATCAGGCCGCAAGCGGCATGCGCCACCGCGTTCAAGCAGCTCAGAGGCATCGCGAATCCCCAGCTGCATCCCAAAGGCAAGCTGCAGCAGCTTGTCGCGCGAGGCACGCCTGGTTCCCGCGAGAATCTGGTACGCAAAGGTCTGGTTGAGACGGCTTCGATGGATGGCGTCGTTTCTCGGCACGCCGGTTGAGGACAGGCGATCGCACGCCCAGGCCGAGAGGTCTTTCTCGTCAAAGGCCGCACGCGACAGCACCTCGTCAAGGTCCGCGCCGTGCGCTATGGCATACCACGAGTCTTCCACGTCTGCCTCCATCCGCAATGGATGGTGACAAAACGCAGGACGTCTTTCATTAGCTTGCTGCTAAAAGACGCGGCAGGCACCGGCAAGAAGCTCGGGCTAGCCCGCGGGAGTCATCGCCACGACCAGCGAAAGGAGCACGCAGAGCACAGCAAGCGCACCCAGGCCCATGAGTGTGCGCTTCACCAGGAGGCCAACACGGGAAAAGCCACGCTTGAACCTCATGGCAGCATACGGGCCCGCACCCAGCAGCGCCGCCGGCAGCTCCTCCATCGCGAGAAGCACCAGATAGGCGCCAACCCCCAGGATGAGCAGCGCAGACTCAACGGGATGGTTGCCCACCATGGCATTGCCGGTATAGAACGCCGAGTATGCAAAGAGGAGACCGACGAGCAATCCGAGAACCACAAGGGCCCCCGCGAGCAGCCGCGGCCCCGCGCCCGCCGAAAGGAACGCCTCCCGCATCTGCGCTGGCTTGACCAGCTGACGGGGGACCTTCTCGTGCCTCTCGGCCTTGCCACCGGAGACGTCGGCGGCGCTCGCCAGAGCCGCGCCCGGAACCACCGAGAGCACGGCTTCCCTGAGCGCTCGTGCGCTCTGATAGCGGTCACTCGGCTCGAAGCGGCAGGCTTTCTCAACAATGCGCCGCAGCTCGGGCCGCACGACACCGTCGTCAGCAAGCGCGGCGGCGTATCCGTCGGCGTCCGGCGTGAGGCCCGTGAGCATGTAGCCGAGAAGGCAACCCACCGAGTAGACGTCGGAGCGGCCGTCGGTCTGCGCGAAGCCGTACTGCTCGGGAGACGCAAAGCCCCAGGTGCCCAGCCGCGTGGTGTCGCGCTGGGCACCCTCGACGTAGGTCCTGGCTATGCCCAGGTCGATGAGGACGGCCCCTCGAGGGGAGAGAATCACGTTCTTTGGCGACACGTCGCGGTGAACGATGCCCCGCTCGTGGAGGGCGGCAACCGCGTCGCACACGTCGGCGACCGTGCGGGCGGCCGCGGTCTCGCCCATGCGCCCCGCCTCGGCCACGCATGCCGCGAGCGAGGCCCCATAGACGTACTCGCGAACAACAACCAGCTGGTCGGGTAGGTCGTATGTCTCGACCACGCGCGGGAGGTGCACATCGCCGACGGATTGGAGATGCGAGAAGACCTCCGCGTTCGCGACCCCGCGCTTGATGCGCTTGCGCACCAGGGGGTCCTCACCCGCGTGGCCGGCGCCCGTCCGGCTCACGACCTCGGTCGACCCAGCCTCCGAGCTCGCGAGCACGCGCTCCACGCGGTATGCCTCGTCCTTCTCGAGTGCGGCCATGAGCCGCTCGTCTGCAGGCGCGCCCACCTAGGCCTCCCCGTCGAGCAGGGTCTTCTCGCCTAGACGCCACAGCTCGTCATCAGTCTGGGCGCGGCCCATGCCATGCTCGAGGCAGAAGATGATGATGGCATCGCGACGGTTACGCGACCACAGCTCGGAGGCACCGGAAAGTCGCAGCAGGCGCTGCGTCTCCACGAGCGAGCAGCCCAGCCCAAACGCCAGCATGATCGCGCTGTCGCGTCCGGGGCGACGCGAGCCCTCGAAGATCTGGTAGCAGAACGTGGGATTGAGTCCGGACGCACGTATGACCTGCGACTTCTTGAGGCCGTGCAACTCCCGCATGGTCTCAGCGTACTCCGAGAGCGAGCGCTCCTCCAGGTTTGCGCGCGCAAGGTACTGCTCGGGCGTCGCCGACGCCAGCAGCTGCTCGAGGAGCTCTGCCGTGAGGCGCACCTGTCCCACCTCCTTCTCCTCCGACATCAGAACTTGTCGACCATGCCGTCAGAGTCCGCATGGAGCTGGCGGATGGTCTGGGGGATGAGGTCGAGGTCGTAGGGGGTCATCTGGTAGACCCAGTTGAGCCAGTTGCGGTAGAGCAGGTTTGCGTGCGCACGCCACGTGAAGATGGGCTGGCCCTCGGGGTTGTCATCCGGGAAGTAGTTCTCGGGCAGGCGGATGGGCAGCCCCTTGTGGAAGTCGCGCCAGAACTCGTCGGAGAGCGTGTCACGGCCATACTCGAAGTGACCCGTCACGTAGATCTCGTGGAAGTCGGCGGCGGCGATGAGGGCCGGACCGCTGGTGAACCCCTCCGAGAGCACGCGCAGCTCGGGGTGGCGGGCAAGCTCATTGGTATCGATGGCCGCGTGGCGCGAGTGCGGCATGTAGTGCACCTCGTCAAAGCCGTTTGTGAGAAAGTTGTACTCGTCGCACAGGCGCTGTGGAAAGACGCCAAAGATCTTGGCGCCGAGTTGCTTCTTGGGGATGCGATACAGGTGCCAGAGGCCGGCCATCGCGCCCCAGCACAGATACATGGTTGAGAGCACGTGCTCCTGTGACCAGTCGATGATCTTGCAGAGCTCGTCCCAGTAGTCGACGTCTTCGAAGTCCATCTGCTCGACCGGGGCGCCCGTGATGATAAAACCGTCGTAGTTCTTATCGGCAAACGAATCAAAGGTGTCGTAGAACTTCACGAGATGGTTCTGCGAGACATGCGTGGCCTTATGGGTGGAGACGCGCATAAAGTCACAGCTCACCTGTAGCGGGGACTTGGAGATGAGGCGCAGAATCTGGGTCTCGGTCTCGATCTTGGTGGGCATGAGGTTGAGGATTGCCACCCTCAGTGGACGAATCTCCTGTCGCTCGGCGACCTCTTCCTCGAGGGCAAAGATGCGCTCCTCGTGCAGGATTTTCTTGGCTGGAAGGCCGTCTGGAATGTTAATGGGCATGTGCGTCTCCTTGGCTGGTGATGATGGGCGTGAAGCAAGCGGCGCGCGCCGCTAACGCATTCGCCGCATCAGCGATACCGTTAGCACACCCTGTTTCCAGCCATTGCCCACGCAGAATCCCTCCGACACCCACTCGCAAGCCAACAGTATACCCGCATGAGACAAGGGGACAGTCCCCTCGTCTCATGCGGCAATATTGTTGTGATGGTGGAAAAGCGCACGTACATGCCCCATACTGAGCACCATGAATACGCCATTTGCCGAGCTCGGGCTAAACGAGCAGATTCTTGCCGGGGTAGACGCCCTTGGCTTTAAGACCCCCACCCCTGTCCAGGCGCAGGCTATCCCCATTGTCCTCGAGGGACGCGATGTGGTTGCGTCCGCGCAGACGGGAACCGGTAAGACCGCGGCCTTCGCCCTGCCCACGCTCCAGCTCATCCAGGGTCAGAAGGCCCCCAGCAAGGAGCCGCTCGCCCTGGTAGTGACCCCCACGCGCGAGCTTGCCGCACAGGTTGACAGCGTGGCGGGCGAGGTGTGCAAGAAGACGGGCCAGCGCGCAGTCATCGTGATGGGTGGTGCCAAGTTCAACCGGCAGATCGTCCAGCTCGAGAAGGGCTGTGACCTTCTGGTTGCCACGCCCGGGCGCCTGCTTGACCTTATGGAGCACAATCACGTGAGCCTCTCGAAGGTGCAGGTGCTCGTACTCGACGAGGCCGACCGGATGCTCGACATGGGCTTCTGGCCCAGCGTGCGCCGCATCATGCACGCCCTGCCCGAGAGGCACCAGACGCTGCTCTTCTCGGCAACCATCCCGCCAAGCATCAAGAGCACCATCGACGCCTTGCTGAGAGACCCTGCCCACGTGGAGATCGCACGCGTGGGCCAGACCGCTGACACCGTGGAGGAGCATCTCTGCCCGGTGACGCAGGGGCAGAAGACCCAGCTCCTCGAGGCACTCATCAAGACCGGCGGCGATGCCGGCGTGCAGCCGGAGCGCGTGTTGGTCTTCTGCCGCACCAAGCACCGCGTGGACGACGTCTCGAGGATTCTCAAGCACGCCGGGCTCAAGGTGGACGTGATGCATGCGGACCGCCCGCAGAAGGCGCGCGAGAAGGCCCTCGAGCGGTTCCGCGAGGGCAAGGTCCAGGTGCTTGTCGCCACAGACGTGATGAGCCGCGGCATCGATGTCGAGGGTATCGACGCGGTGGTCAACTTCGACGTTCCCATGGACCCCGAGGACTACGTACACCGCATTGGCCGCACCGGTCGCGCCGGGGCAACGGGGCATGCCTACACATTTATGGCACCCGACGAGGTAAGCCCCCTGCGCGAGATCGAATACTTCACCAAGAAGCTCGTGCCCACGTGGGACCTGCCCGACTTTGCCTATGACGAAGGCCGCATTATTCCCCAGCCCGGGCGCTCCACCACCAAGCCCACGCGAACGATGTTCTCTGGATCGAAGGCCCGTGGACGCGGCTTTGGCGGCGGACGATACGGGCGACACTTCTAGGCGCGGGGTTGCTTACGGAATAGTGCGCTTTTTTGAGGCAAGCCGTTAACGAGCGCGCGGGGGTACCGCCACCGACCGCCGCCTCTTGCACAGTTCCATATCTGAGATACTTTTTTATGCACCAGCGATGTCCGGATGTGGGCGGCGTCCCCAGAGATGGAGGCAACGCCTATGGACATGAGCTTCGTCCTTGAAGTCCTGCAAGCCCTCGCGCTTGTCGCGAGCATCGCCCAATCCGCCCTCAACATGGCCGGGGAGGTGAGGGAGATGGTAAAGGAGCATAAGCATCACAACGGATAGCGCAAGGTGATGAGGAAAGCCCGGCGGCAACCGGGCTTTCTAATCGAAACACCGGGCGCTGCCCGCCTCACCGTTCACCCGGAACGGACATCGCTGGTGCACTTATATTGTACCCACATAACCGACCAGCGATATGTGGAGAATCGAGGGTACCGCGACTCGGCCACGGTGACCATCAGGCATCCGCCCGCCCTTCTCGCCCGGCGTAGCCTGCGGGATAATGGGCGGGTCTGACCACAAGCCACAAGAGGGATCCCCATGAAGCAGCAGCGCCCATACCCGCAGGTCGTCATCACGAGAAAGGCAGCACGCGCCCTTGCCGGCGGACACCCCTGGGTCTTCGAGGGCGAGGTCCTCCGTGTTGAGCCGTCGCGCGCAGGCGGGAGGTCGACGCACAACGGTGACGTGGTGGACGTGGTCGAGGAGAACGGCACCTGGCAGGGAGTGGGCCTTCTCTCCGAGCGGAGCAAAATCCGCGTGCGCGTGGTGAGCCGAAACGCCAACGACCGCATCGACGAAGCATTCTGGGCCCGCAAGATCCAGTGGGCCTGGGACTATCGCAAGACCACCATGGGCCCGTGTTCGCTGCCCGGCTGCGAGCCAGACACCAACTGCTGCCGCATGCTCTTCTCGGAGGCGGACGGCTTCCCGGGTCTTGTTGTCGACCGCTACGAAGACGTGCTGGTCTCGCAGGTGGGAACCGTTGGCATGCAGCAGCTTCGCTCCACGCTCTACCCGCTGCTCCTTGATGTGCTGCGCACCGACGGCCAGGACATCCGTGGCATCTACGAGAGAAACGACGCCCCATCGCGCCTCAAGGAGGGGCTCGCGCAGGAGAAGGGCTGGTGGGTCGAGAACGGCTGTACCGCGCCAGAGGCCACCCGCGTGATTGCGCGCGAGAACGGCATTGCCTACGACCTCGACCTCGAGAACAGCCAGAAGACCGGCTTCTTTCTCGACCAGAAGTACAACAGGCGCGCCGTGCGCAGGCTGGCCTACGGCCGACGTGTGCTTGACTGCTTCTGCCACGTGGGCCCATTTGGCCTCAACGCAGCGGCAGGGGGTGCCGCGTTCGTGCGAGAGGTCGACGTAAGCCAGACGGCAATCGCCCTCGCACGCGAGAACGCCCGCCTCAACGGCTTTGATCCAAAGATGGACTTCACCTGCGCAAATGTACTGGAGTACCTGCCAGCGCTTGCCTCTGACAAGAAGCGCCTGCGCGAGGAGGGCGGACCCTTCGACCTTATCGTCCTAGACCCGCCGGCCTTCACCAAGAGCCGTGGCACCGTTGTCCATGCGGCCCGCGGCTACCGCGAGATCAACGAACTGGCCATGCGGCTCCTGCCGCGTGGTGGCTACCTCGCAACGTGCAGCTGCAGCCACTTCATGACGCGCGACCTTCTCGCCCGCGCCATCGCCGAGGCAGCGCACGACGCCAACGTCCAGCTGCGCCAGGTTGAGGAGCGCCAGCAGGCTCCAGACCACCCCATCCTTTGGGGTGTCCCCGAGACCCACTACCTGGACTTCTTTGTGTTCCAGGTAGTCTAGGGCACGGGGCTGGGCCCCGCTACCACGAGGACCCTCGAAGGTAGTCCGCCATATGTGGCGTCGACAGGCGCACATAGCCCTTGCCGGCAGCCTCGACAACGTGCTCCTTGATGAGGCTTGCCCGATATTTGCTCACCCAGCTTGAGCTCCTGTTACACCGGCGAGCAATGTCTGCCACGGCTGCAGGATCTGGCGAGTCGGCAGCAACCGCCTTCACAAACTCCCGCTGCGCTGGAGTGAGCCCATCCATGATTGGCGCACAAACCGCTTCGCCAAACGCTAGCACGGCGTCATCAGCCCCACGCTCGACATCGGATCGTTCGATGAGCGAGGAGCCCCTGCGCTCTGCAGACTGCCACATGTAGTAGCCAACGAGCTGGACCATATAGGGGTATCCAGCAGCCGCCCGCGCCGCGGCCAGTGCATCCTCCTGACTAATGTGCTTGCCGGATTCCCTGACCACATCCACATATGCGGCACGAACGTCGGCGAGAGGAACTTCTGCCAGCATCCGCTGCTGGCTGCGGCGCAAGAAGGTGAGGACCTTGTTGTTGAGCACCTCGTCTATCATCGAGGGCAGCGCGGCAAACACGAACGCCACACCGTGCTTCCTTGCATCTGGCACATCGCGCATGTCCTCGTCTCTCAGGACGTGCTGGATGGCCGTGGCCACAGCGACAAGGTCCTCCTCCGAAGCCGCCTGCGCCTCGTCGATGGTGAAAAGGACCCCCTTGCCGTCTGGCATGCGCTTGAGCTTGGCTTCTATTGCCTCTCTCAGCGTAAGGGCCGTGCTGTTGGGCGAGATGCTGATACTGCCCAGGCTTGCAGAGACCATTCCCCCAACCCCCACAGAGGGGTTGAGCGTGGCACCGCCAAACCGCGGACCACCCGAGGAAAGGGCAGCCACCAGCCGCTCACACAGGCCATCAGATGCAGTATCGGACACCACGGCCCAATCGTGCTTTTTCGCAATGCGGCCTAGCTCGGTGAGCATGACGGTCTTGCCAAACCCGCGTTGTCCAGAGATGAGCATCAGCCGCCCAGGCGCCCCGGCTCCGTTATCCAGGGCCTCCTCAAAGTCGCGGATGACTGACTCCCTACCAATAAGGATGGGCGGCATTTTGCCGGCAGTGGGTTTGAAGGGGTTCATTGGGACACGGCCTCTCTACGATTTCGCACCGTCTTGCACGAACTTGTACTGTCTCACACGATTTTATACCGTCTTGCACGAACTTGCACCGTCTTACACTTGCCGATGGCACAGCCGAGAATGACCGCCACACCTACCCCCTGCCCTTCCGCTGCGCCCGGAAGAACGAGCGCAGCCGTTCTGCCGCCTCGTCCGCAAGCACGCCCGACGTCACCTCAAACGCATGGTTGAGCCGTGCGTCGCGGCTCACGTCGAAGAGCGTGCCCAGCGCGCCTCCCTTGGGGTCAGGCGCGCCGTACACGCAGCGGTCAACACGGGCATTCACCATGAGGCCTGCGCACATGAGGCAGGGCTCAAGCGTCACGTAAACGGTGCACCCAGAGAGCCGCCAACGGCCCAGTGCGCGGGCAGCCTCCTCCATGGCGAGAAACTCGGCGTGCGCAGCAGGGTCTGCATCCTGCTCGCGACGGTTATGCGCACAAGAGACCACCTGACCGTCGCAGACCACCACGGCACCTATCGGTACCTCGCCATCATTTGCAGCGGCATCGGCCTCTTCAAGGGCAAGCCGCATGAAGCGGAGATCGTCCGTCGTGATATCAACCGTCCTGTCCTGATTGGCCTGGCCCATCGCTCGCCCTTCTCACCTACTCGTTGGCCCAACTTGCCCAGCGTATGCGTTAGGATATATCCACGCACCCACGGAGGGGTGGCAGAGTGGTTGAATGCAGCGGTCTTGAAAACCGCCGGGCGCATCGCGTCTCGAGGGTTCGAATCCCTCCCCCTCCGCCTCGTGCGTCCCGCATGGCGCATCGCATGCCGCTCGCGTCTTTGGGAAGTCCGCTACGGCCCGCCCGCTTGGAGGGAGCTCCACATGATCGTCGCTATTATCGTCATCGTTATCGTCGTCGTTCTCGTTGCCTGGTTTGTGAGCATCTACAACGGCATCGTCCGAAAGGACAACCGCTGCGACAATGCCTGGCAGACCATCGACGCGCAGCTGCAGCGCAGGAATGACCTCATTCCCAACCTGGTCGAGACCGTCAAGGGCTATGCGGCGCACGAGTCCGGCACGCTTGCGGCCGTCACCCAGGCACGCGCGGCCGTCATGTCTGCAAGGACGCCCGAGGAGAAGATGGCTGCCTCCAACGTGCTCTCCGACACGCTGAAGTCGCTCTTCGCTGTCTCTGAGGCCTACCCCGACCTCAAGGCAAACACCAACTTCCAGCAGCTGCAGTCCGAGCTGTCTGACACCGAGAACAAGATCAGCTACGCACGCATGAGCTTCAACGACTGCGTGCTCGAGTACAACAACGCCATCGAGACGTTCCCTGGCAACGTTGTGGCTGGCTCCAAGTTTAAGGAGCGCCAGGGCTTCGAGGTGCAGTCCGAGGCCACGCGTCAGGCGCCGCAGGTCAAGTTCTAGTCTCGCTGAGAAACGCGGGCTCTGGCGCCGGTGGGGTCACGCTGCCCCACCGGCGCCTTTCTCTCGCGGTGCGTTTGGCACGGCGTCCCAAGGCCCCTCTCCACCGTGGCATTTTCCCTAACATGGAGATAAGCGAATTGTTATGCAAACCCAGCGAACCCTGCGAACCCTTGCAGCAGGCCCTCGTGTACAATGGCCTGTGCGCGGGGGTGCGTATCACTCGCGTGGTCATCAAAGGTCAAAGAGAAAGGCTTCCATGAAACCCCGACCTCACAGTCGATGACCCCTCCGGCGTGCTACTGGCAGCCCGCCGCATGGGGTGCCGTTCCACCACATATGTCACGCGTGCAGTCTTTTCCTGGCACGCGCCGGCAGAAAAGGAGCACGCATGATTTATCTCTCCCAGCTTCTGGGAAACCCGGTTCTCGACCTCAACGGCGAGAAGATTGGTACCGTTTCTGACCTGGGCATCGCCACCGGCGAAGTCTTTCCTCGCGTCACCAGCCTTGCATTCATGGGTCCCGGCCACACGCCGTTCATGATCAGCTGGCGCAAGTACGTCGACACCTACGACGAGCACGAGGTTCACCTCAAGGTCGTCGCCACCGACATCCGCTTCTCCTACCTGCAGCCCAACGAGGTCCTTCTCGCGCGCGATATTCTCAACAAGCAGATTGTCGATACCCGCGGCATGCGTGTGGTGCGCGTAAACGACCTCAAGCTCTCGGATACCAACTCCACCCAGCTGCGACTCCTTGGCGCCGAGGTTGGCATTCGCGGCATCCTCCGTTCGCTCTCCCCCGGCATCGAGAGGCTCGCGTTGCGCATCACCCACACCTTCGGCAAGCAGCTGCCCGAGAAGATCATCGCCTGGAGCTACATGGACCTCGTGGAGCGCGACCTCTCCGACGTCAAGCTCTCGGTCTCGCACAAGACCCTCGATAACATGCACCCTGCCGACATCGCAGACATCATCGAGCGCCTTGACCCGCGCCTGCGCGGACAGGTCTTTGCCCAGCTGGATGACGAGCAGCGCGCCGGTGCCATGGCCGAGTTGGGCGACGACAAGATGGCGGCGCAGCTCATGGGCAGTATGGACGAGGCAGATGCGTCGCGCATCCTTTCCGAGATGGACCCGGACGATGCAGCCGAGCTTGTCTCGGAGCTTGACTACGACAAGGCTGAGAAGCTCCTCAAGCTCATGGGCGTCAATGAGGAGAAGGCCATTCGCCAGCTGCTTGGCTACCGCGAGAGCACCGCTGGCCGCATCATGACCTCCAAGGTCGTCTCGCTTCCCGAGGGCAAGACCGTATCCGACGCCGCCAAGCGCCTGCGCAATCTGGACGAGGACTTCGAGAGTGTGCGCTACGTCTATCTCACCGATGAAGATGACAAGCTCTCCGGTGTGGTCACGCTGGGCAGGCTCATTGTCTCTGACCCCGACACCCGCCTCGATGACATTGCCACCAAGGAACTCAAGACGGCGAAGCCCGAGGACGACCAGGAGGACGTCGCGCAGGACATCGCCAAGTATAACCTGCTTGCCATGCCCGTCGTCTCGGACGAGGGAAAGCTCCTGGGCATCGTAACCGTCGACGACGCACTGGACGTTTTGGAGGAGGAGCACGCCGAGGACCTGCAGATCGCAGGCGGTGCCAGCTCCGACGCGAATGGCACCGAGCATGCACACGACCTGGTGTGGCTCCTACGCCGCAACGCCTGGTTCTTCTTCTGGGTCCTCGCAACGGCGCTCATCTCCCTTGCGTTTAGGGCCGACAACGACACGTTCACCGCAGCGCTTCTCGCCTGCGCGGCAATGCCGCTCGCGCTCGTTGTGGCCGACGACTCCGTGAGCTACGTCACTAACTTCTTCCTGGAGAACGACCCGGACGATGAGGACGTGCCATCCGCGCTGGGGTTTGCCCTGCGCAGCATTGGTACCGGCTTTGTCTTTGCCCTTATCTGCACGCTTCTGGTGATGGCCTTTACGACCCTCGCGCTACCGGATGCGTCAGGGGCCGCGCTGGCGCACGCGCTCGGGCTTGGCTTTGGCGCGGCTGCAGTCTCGATGCTTGTCTCGTTTGCTCTTACGCCCATCTACCTTTCGGTCCTTCGCGCGCGAGACAAGCGCAACCAGGAGACCTCGGGCTTCGCGCTTGCCGTTGTCTCGATGATTGTCGCTGCCGTGGTATTTTCCATCGCCATCGCCGTGGCCGGGTCGACCGGAATCGTTTTGGGGTAGGCCGCCCATGGCAGAGGCAAAGAACGCTACGGCAAAGACCGCCAGGGGGGCTGGACGCCTTGCGATTCTCGCCGCCATGGGACCGGGGCTTCTCACCGCAATGGCCGGCAATGACGCCGGCGGCATCGCTACGTACTCCTCGACCGGTGCCACCTACGGCTACGGCATGCTTTGGACCGTGCCACTCATGTGCGTCCTGCTCATCGTGGCGCAGGAGACGGCCGCACGCATGGGGTGCGCCACGGGCAAGGGATTCGCGGCGCTCATCCGCGAGCAGTTTGGCGTGCGCGTCTCGGCCGTTGCCATGCTCGCTCTCATTGTCTCTAACTTTACCGTGACCCTCTCGGAGTTTGCCGGCATCGCGTCGAGCATGGAGCTCTTTGGCATTCCGCTGCAGGTGAGCGTACCTATCGCGGGCATTGCCACCTGGCTTCTCACGCAGAGCGGGTCATACCACCGCGTCGAGAAGATTCTATTGGCGCTCTCGTGCGTGTTTCTCACCTACATCGTGAGCGGCATCATCTCCAACCCCGATTGGGGTCTGGCGCTTAGGGACACGGTGGTCCCGCAGTTCTCGAACGACCCCGGCTATGTGTCGCTGCTGGTGGCCAACGTCGGCACCACCATCTCGCCGTACATGCTGTTCATGGTGAGTTCCAACGTAGTCGAGAAGAACCTCAAGGGCTCCGACATTCCCGGGCAGCGCGCCGACAACATCTCCGGCGTGATTGCCGCCGAGGTCACCACCTGGTTCATCGTCCTTACGACCGGCACCGTGCTCTACCCGGCAGGCGTCACCGTGAGCAGCGCGGCCGATGCGGCGCAGGCGCTCGTACCGCTTGCCGGCCAGTATGCGTCCGCGCTCTTCGCGGCCGGCCTTGCGGGCGCGTCGTTCCTGGCGGCGTGCGTGCTGCCCGGCATCACCGCGAGCGCCGTGTGCGAGGCCTTTGGCTGGGAGCGCGGCGTGGACCGCAGCTGGAACGAGGCGCCGGCGTATCATGGCATCATCACTGGCATCACGATCCTCTCCGCGGCAATCGTGCTCATCCCCAACGTTGACCTCTTTGGCGTCATGATGCTGGCACAGGTCATCAATGGCGTGCTGCTGCCGGTGCTCATGGTGTGCATGGTGCTCATCGCAAGCGACAAGCGCGTGATGGGGCAGTACGTGAACGGTCGCGTGTGGACGGGCCTCACGTGGTTCACCATTGTCGTGGTTATTGTGCTCACGGTCATCATGTTCGTGCTGCAGGCGATGGGCGTGTAGGGGCACCCGGATAAAGGATACGGCCGCGCGCGAAAAATGGCCCTTCGGTGTCGGTTGACACCGAGGCTACAGCTCGTACGGTGCCGTAAGCAGTCCGTTCTCGGTAATGATGCCCGTGATGAGACTGTGGTCGGTCACGTCGAACGCGGGGTTGAAGACGTCCACGCCCTTGGGTGCCATGCGCTCCTCGTACCACATCTCGGTGACCTCGTCTGGGTCGCGCATCTCGATGGGAATCTGTGCGCCGGTTGGAGTGTTGTGGTCGATGGTCGAGCTGGGGGCGCACACGTAGAAGGGCACGCCATAGTGCCTGGCGAGAATCGCGACGCCCGAGGTGCCAATCTTGTTCGCGGCGTCTCCGTTGGCGGCCACGCGGTCGCAGCCAACAAAGACCACGTCGATGCGCCCCTGTTGCATAAGCATCGAAACCATGTTGTCGCACTGGAGGGTGGTTGTGATGCCTGCGTTGTAGAGTTCGAAGGACGTGAGGCGCGCGCCCTGGAGAAGCGGCCTGGTCTCGTCGCAGTAGACGTGCATGTCGGTGCCGGCCCAGCCCTGCTCGAGCGCCATGTACATGGGGGCCGTGGCCGTGCCGTACTTGGCGGTGGCCAGCGTGCCTGCATTGCAGTGGGTGAGGATGCCCACAGGCTGACTGGGCTTTCTCACCTGCTGCATGACCTCGAAGCCGATGGAGCCGATGCTGCGGCTAATCTGCACGTCCTCCTCGCGAATGCGGAGGGACTCCTCGAAGAGCTCCTGCTTGAGCTGGTCAACAGGCAGGTCAAGGTGGGCGCGGCAGAACTCGTCCATGCGGTTGAGGGCCCAGAAGAGGTTAACAGCCGTGGGACGCGAGGATGCCAGGTAGTCCGAAATCTCCTTGAGCTGGCGATAGAACTCCTGCGGGTCTGAGGCATCGATCTTGTTGGCGAGAACAGCGAGGCCCTCGGCCGCGGCAACACCGATGGCAGGTGCCCCACGGACGCGGAGCTTCTTGATGGCTTCCCAGAGTTCCTCCTTGGTACGAAGACTGATGCGCTTCACGGTGCCGGGAAGCAGCGTCTGGTCGATGATGTCCAGGGACTCACGGTCCTCTGGCAGCCTCACCGATATGACGCGGTCGAAGAATTCCTCGACGCTCATGTAAGTCTGGTCTCCTCTCCCTTTGCAGACCCGACTACCGGTGGTAGTGGGGTTTTCGCAGCGGGCCGGCCCACGACAGCCCCTACTTGCTCGCCTTGTCGAACTCGTCCTTAAACGAGCCGAACATCTTTCCCATGCTGTTGAGGCCGCGGCCTAGGGCGCGCGCGGCCTCGTCCCCGGCCTTGCGTTCCGCGGCAGGCTTTTTGGCTTTGGCAGCAGCCGGCCTTGCAGCGGTCTTGGCAGCTGGCTTGGCCGAGCCGCCTGCAACGGATCTCTTTACGGCATAGGTCCTAGGCGTCGACGACGTGGCCGCTCGCTCCTCGGCGCTGGCATTGAGCGCGACCACAGGCTCCGAAACGCGAACGTCAGCGGCTTCGGTGGTGGGGAGCTGGTTCTTCTCGGCAGCCTTGCGTAGCTCCTCGGCTTCCTCGCGGGCGCGCTCTTCCTCGCCCTCGGCACGGGCATCGTCTATGGCACGCCTTGCCTTGCCAAGCGCTTTGCCCAGTGCAAACGAACCCTTGTCGACAGCCTCGCTGGTGGCTTTGCCGGCCTTCTCGCCAAGCTCTGCGCCGCGAATCTTGGCCTTTGCCGTGGCTTCGCCGGCCTTGGCAGCAAGCCCGCCGTTGAACCCCAGCCTGGCAGCCTCATCCCTCACGATCATATGGCCTTTGGAGTAGCCCACCAGCATGCTAGGCGGGATCTCGATGGAGCCCACGAGCGCGGTGGCCATGCCGCCGTCGCTCACCAGGAACTTGATTACCTTGCCTGTCTTCTCGTCGAACTCCACATCCCCCACGTATCCCAGCTCGCGACCCGACTCGGTGCGAGCATCCATGCCCGCCCACATGATGCAGGAGTCCCAGTCGACACCCAGGCGCTCACGCGCCTTGTCATCGAAGGCGCCCTCCTCGTCGACCGTGCGAAAGCCCCTCTCACAGGGGACGAGCGAGTCAAAGGCGACAAAGGCATCCTCGCGCTTGACCATGCCCGCGATGTCGGGACGGGCCACCAGATAGCCCACCATGGAGCGGCCGTCGGGCGCGAATACCGCCATGCGGATCTTGCCGAGCTTGGAGAGGCGCACCCCATTTCTTTCCCCTACGGAGGCCTTCTCGCTCTTTCTTGACTTCTTGGGACGGGCCTTCTTGGTGACGAAGACCTTCTTTCCCTGCATGTCGTTGATTTTAGTCACGGCATCTCCCCCCTACCGCTTTGGTGCGGAGCTCTCAGCGATCGCGCCACCCTGCCCGAAGGCGCATCAAGCAATGCAGCGGGGCACCGCTTGGCACCCCGCCGCAACATGCACCCTTAGCGACACCCTTGTGAAAACCACAGTGAGAAGGACGTTTACTCTGCGGGCTTCTCGGCGTTGTCGACGACCTCGACGTGCACGGATTGTGCTGCAGACTCGTTTGCTGCCGCGGCATTGCCAGCCATGCTCGAGACGCGGTCGGTCACGGTGCTCACGGCATCGGAGACCTGCGCGGACGTGGTGGAGACGGCATTGGAAAGCGAGTCACGGAGCTGGTCCATGCGCTCGCGGGCCAGATCGACCTTGGCACGGAGCTCGTCGGTCTTTGCATCGACGCCGGGACGCACGTCGCCGAGACGATCAGAGACACCGCGGGCGCCACGCTCGTAGGCGTCAACGGCAGAGTCCCACGTGTCGTTTAGCGCGTCGGCGGCCATGGCACGGCTCTCCGCGCCGGGGCGAGGGGCCAGCATCATGCCAGCGACGACGCCTGCAGCAGCACCGATGATGCTGCCAAGGACGAAACTAGCGGTCTTGCTCATGACATCCTCCTGTCGTTGCGGGACGCAGATGCGACCCTCTTGCTTCCACCTGCAAGTTTGGCCATTACGTGGCGCGAGCGAAACACCTACCTGAGAGAACTACCTCACCGGACGCGGACGCGGCATGTTCGTCATGTCCCAATCGCCGTCGTCGGGTACCGGGGCCTGGGAAACCCCTGGCCCTGGCTGGGAATCCTCGGCAACGTCATCTGGCTCGCCAAGACTCTCGTTTGCCACGGCAGACGCATCTTGCGCGGGTTTTTCGGCGGGCGATGCGGACGTGGGCTCGAGGCTTGCGGGGGGCGCAGGTGCCGTGGCGGCAGCCGGCTCTTCTGCAATCGGAGCCTCCTCGGCGAGTAGCGTGTCATTCTCGGCGACCGGCTCCCGCCGCTCCTCCTGAGTGACGCCCTGCTCGGTGGGCTCTTCTTCGCCTTGGACAGGCTCAGAGACGCTTTGGACCAGATCAACGATGCCGCCTACGATAGCGTCGACGTCGGGCTGAGGCTCGCCACCGCCCGTGAAGGCCCACTGCATGATCCATACGGCACTCGAAAGCGCCGAGGTCACCAAGACGTCGTCGGGGCACGGGAACACTACGTCAAAGGCGCGCTCGTTGTCGGCAACGGGATAGGTACGGCCGCAGGTGATGTCTCCGGCGATGTTTGTGCGGGCGAGAAGCTCGACCGTTATGTGCTCGAGCAGGTGCGCGAGCTCGGTGTGACCCATGGAATCGCGGAAGAGTCGGCCGGCATCACCCGTGCACACGTGATCTGCCAGCTCGGGCATGAGCCGGGCAATGCGCGCGGTTGCCTCGATGTCCTCGCTGGTCATAAGCGGGGCATTGGGGGCAATCTCCACGAGGGCGTCGAGGTCCTTCGGCCCTACCGTGACCTCTTTGATTTGCACGAGCTGGGCCATCGTACGGCTCCCCTTCTCTTCGCCCGCATACGCGGATGGCGGTCTGTTCTAGGTACCATTGTAGTTAAAACCCAGTTTGAACCTTTTGCGCGTAGCCAGACGGCACATACCGACAGCAGCGCGGAAAGAAGCGCGGGCGTGGCGCAGCCAAACATCGCTCCCTAGGCGCCTTGTTCCCCTTCTTTGCCGCGCGATTCGCCCGGGTCGTCTTTATGTTGCGACTCTTCACGCAATTTAACGATGTCGCCTTTTGTCGCGACGGGCTGACGGGACGCGGACGTACCCTGGCTCTCGGGGGGCATCTCGGGAGCTGCTGTGGCTTTGCCCTGCTCGTCTGCCTTGGGCTGGCTGTCACTGGCGGCAGGCTCCTCCTCGCTTGCAGGCTCCGGCGCCGTCACGCGCAGCATGGCCACACGGCGGCCGCGCATGGACTGCACGCGGAAGGTGTAGCCGTCCTTGGTGATTACGTCACCGGGACGCGGGAGCTTGTCGGCCATGTCGGTGATGAAGCCGGCAATGGTCTCGTATTCCTCGTTGTCCTCAACCGGCCAGCCAAGGTCGATGGCATCATCCAGCGAAAAGCGACCGTCGACCAGCCACTCGCGATCGGAGAGCTTGGTGAGGTACTTGTTGTCGGGGTCGAACTCGTCCTCGATTTCGCCGACGATCTCTTCAACGATGTCCTCAATCGTAATGACACCGGCCGTACCGCCATACTCGTCAACCACGATGACCATCTGGTCGTGGCTCGACTGCATCTCGGAGAGAAGCGGGATGATGTCTTTTGTGTCGGGCACGAAGTCCGGCGTGCGCATGTGGCGTGAGATTTTCTCGTTACCAAGGCCGTCGTCGATGATGGGCGAGATGAGGTCCTTGATGTGTGCGACACCCGCGATGCGGTCAACGTTGCCCCGATAGATGGGAATGCGGCTAAAGCCGGTGCGACGCATGACGGAGAGGACCTCGTTCAGGGTGGCGTCCTCGCGCATGGCGCACATGTCCACGCGAGGCACCATGACCTCGCGAGCAATGGTGTCACCCAGGTCGATGACCTCGTGAATCATCGACTTCTCCTCGTCGGAGAGCTCGTCGGAGTCCTTAACCATGTACTTGATCTCGTCCTCCGAGACCTCTTGGCGGTCCTCCGTGGACTTCACGTGCAGGAGACGCGCGAGTCCGTTGGCGCTAGCAGAGGTAAGCCAAACCAGCGGCTTAACGGCATGCGAGAAACCACGCAGAAAGCCCGCGACGCGCTTGGAGACGCCCTCGGCATCGGCCATGGCGATGCGCTTGGGCACGAGCTCGCCCACCACGATGGAGAAGTACGAGACTATGAGGGTAATGAGTACCGTTGCTAGGCCGTTTGCGAGACCAAGATCCATGCCAAAGCCGGATAGCCAGGTGCCGAACGGCTCGGAGAGGCTGATAGCGGCGAACGCAGACGAGAAGAACCCAACGAGTGTAATGGCAACCTGGATAGCGGCAAGAAACTGTGTGGGGTCCTCGATCATGCCTGCCGCAGTCACTGCCCGAGCGTCACCCTCTTCGGCATCGTGATCAAGCAGCACCTTCCGGGCGGTGGAAAGCGCCATCTCCGACATCGAGAAGTACCCGTTCACAACCGTGAGCAGAAACGTGACGAGAATCGATAAGGCTATGTCCATGCGCTGATGCGCAGCCTCCTTGGTAGAGTTCGGCATGTCGACGCGCGGCACCGGCATTCATCTGGTGGAGTAATTCTAATATGAAACGCGCCCGCACACGAGCGGGCCCGAGCTGTCGAAATCTCTCGGTCTCAAAACCCTGTTGTGGACCATCGACGCGCCCGTTGGCTGGGGCCACCGACAGCCGCAAAATCCCGCCTGGCGGCGTCAGCTTCAGTACGCTGCACAAAAACGCTCTATCGCTGGGAATTTGAGGTGGCCGTGCACAAAAACGGCCTATCGCGGGGTCTTATTGTGACCACAGAATCAACTATTGAACTAATATTTCATGTGTTTGCATATTAAATCATATATATTCGTTATTGTGGATAATATAGTTGCATCCTTGATGTTGATACCACGAAGTGCCCCGCAATAGGCCGTTTTTGTGCACGCGAGTCGAAATACCCCGTCGATAGAGCGTTTTTGTGCATCAGCTGGAACCCACGCACCCATGGAAGCGCAGCGAGGGAATCCCGACGGGTAACGGGACGGTGCGTCAGGACGAGGCCGTCGTTAGCGCGCGAACGCGCCGAACAGGCGCTCACGTAAATCGCCTCGCCGACGTAACATTCGCGCGTTCATGGACTGGCGGCGAATTCCAAGCTGCTGTTCAAGCTCGGCAGTAAAGGCATTGAGCGCCTCGTCGCTTTGCAAGATTCCATTGGTCAGCGTCATTACCTTGTAGCCCATGGCTTCCAACGTTACCCGGCGACGCTCGTCCTTGGTTTTCTGCCGGGAATTGAGGTGGTCCAAATCGCTGTCGTACTCACAGACCACCTTGACCTCCTGCCAGCAGAAATCCGGCTTTATTACCTGCTGGCCCGCCAGGGACCAGCACTCTCTGGGTACGGCAATCCTCTGGTTCATGGCAAACCCGCCAAGCCCAGCCCCACCCCTTGTCCTGCCAAGCAGGAAGTAGATGGCAATGTCGGTTTCTCGAGGAGAGTTGGAGCTGGGAGCCGCAATCGACAGCGCCTCGAAGGCGTTCGTAGCGCCGCGAACGCGAAGCGCCCGAGCCGCTGCTGCGTATTCGCTGCATTCCGCAATGCTTGTGATGGGGTCAACGTCCCACACTACGCCCTCGTCTGTCCAAGGTGCGAGACCATATGTCCCCATGAGCTCACATGCCGCCTGGGCCAAGGCAATAGCATCGAGGCTGCTACCCAGCTGAGCAATCGCCACGGCCGGCCGGCACATGTAGATGCCGTCCCCGACGTTAGCGAGCTGATTTGTGCCAAGCGGGGCACGCCACTTTTGGATACGCGTACGATCGGCGTAGCAGAATTCAAAAGCTCCACCACCCACCAAATCCAACGGTTCGTCGCCCTCGCAGCGACACAGGTTACGGGCCCTCGTCACCCTCTCGGCCTTTCCAATCGAACGCGCGCCAAAGGCCCATTCCGCATCATCCTTCGCAGCCTCACCCACAGAGCGCGTCAGACGCCAAAAACGAAGCGCAGAAGCAGCCCCTACGCAAATGGCTTCACTATCCATGATGTCTCCCCATTACAGTCTGGGTTGGCTCTTGAGGGCTGGGGCGCAGCCGACGACGGTCG